>CAZRYJ010000052.1:0-12465 GCA_964604245.1 uncultured bacterium
CTGACTCAGGACTCGAGACTGGCGACACATGACTATTGAATTTCCTTTCGAGAAATTCAATCTTGACATTTAGTACTTTTTCCAGTACAATACAAAGTAAGGAGGTACGCATGAAATATTTTACAAAAGCACTTTTTTTATCCTTGATTGCGCTGTTCTTTCTTATCAAATGTTCGGAAAACAGTAATCCCAATATAGATGACAGATTGGTAGCCGAATATCTTTTTGATGGGGATGCCAGCGACAACAGCGGAAACAATTATGATGGGACTCTATTGGGTGGAGCTACGGCAAACGGTTTTCTTCAAATAAACGATAATAATTCAGATAGACTTTCTCTACCTTATAAAGTGATGGACAGCCTAAGAGATTTCTCCTTTTCCGCATGGCTTAAAGTTGATGTTATTCATACAACGCCAATTCATCCCGCTCAGACCTGGATAAGCGGAGCCAGGGTAGGCGAAGATAACGCTATTCTAATTATGTATAGAGATTTCCAATCCTGGGATAAAATATGGTGGGAAATAAAATTAAACGAAACCACATACGATTTAGCAATAGATTCTACATTACATGATATGGAGTGGCATTACGTTGTAGTTTTAAGGGAAGGAGAGATAGCACGATTATATATTGACGGAGAACAACTCGGTATTGGAATAAGCATTAGTGATGCGCTGCTTGCACTGAGCGAAGGAGGTTTAGTAATAGGGCAAGAAATAGATCTTCCGGGAGAAAATTTTGATCCAACGCAATCCTGGGCTGGAAAAATTGATGAATTTAGAATTCACAACTATGCTTTAGAACAAGAAGAAATTGATAGTCTTTACAGCGTAGGGCATGATACTCTTTAATTATTTATATTAAAGGAACATCAGGGGCAGACCTTCTTTGAAAAGTGTCAAACACTTAGTTTGTTGGGTTTATAGTGTTCATAGAGTTCGTTGGGTCAAGAGTCAAAATAAAAACAAAAAAAACAATCCTGTTAATCCTGTTCAATCTGCGTCCTATTATCTTCGTGTCTTAGTGTCTTCGTGGCTAAAAAATTCCTTGACAAACTTCCATAAACATCTACAATTTTAAAAAATATTTTGTTTTAATTTAAACGAAGGAGAGGACTATAATGAAAAAAATATCGATTAAACTCGGCTATTGGACATCCTTGATTTGTATTACTACTTTTGTTATTTGGACAATTTGCTTTGTGGCAATCTTTAAAGTAAATCCAATTTTTAAGTGGACAAACCTTGCGGATTTTATAACTTATTCCAATAACTACAATCAGTCATTTAAGTATTTAGCCCAATTTACAATGTTGCTCTTTGCTCCTGCATTTTTAATAATGCTGCACAGCATCAATGACTATGCGCCGGAAGACAAAAAAATCTTGAGCAGAATCAGCATTTGTTTTGCGACAATATTTGCCACTTGCATAGGCATCCACTACTTTGTTCAAATTAGTTCAGTTAGACTAAGTATTGCCAAAGGACAGATTGGCGGACTGGAACAATTTATTCAAGTAAACCCAACATCGGGTATTGCCGGAATAAATTTGGTTGGTTGGACTTTGTTTTTTAGTTTATCATGTTTCTTCATTGCACCTATATTTACAGGAAGCCGATTAAACAAAGTGATTAAATATACATTAATAGCTAACGGAATTATTTGCGTTTTAGGCGGAATAGGTTATGTATTCGATAACATTATCTTAATCTTTCTAACTCTGAATTTAGGAATGGGAGGAGCGACTTTGACTGCCACAATTGCATTGTTTGTGTTTTTTAGACGACTTCAAAAATAGGAATAGTAGCGGGGTTAAGTCTTCTTTGATTTCATAGATTCTTCGAATCTAAGTTGAGTGTTTAAATAGTTAATTAGATTTTAGTTAAAACAAACAAAATAAATGGGATGTGTGGTGTGATTCGTGCTATTCGTGTGATTTGTTGTTCCTCTTAGTTTTGAGGTTATGTGTTGGGTTTTGTTTTGACTCGTAACAGATTCGAAGAATATCCTACAGAGCAACTTCGATCGCGTTAAGTAAAAGACTTAAATCGTAAGGTTTCTCGATGTAATATTTGACGCCTGCTTCGACCATTTTCTGCTTGTATTCCTGGTCTTTCACGGCAGTTAAAACAATAACAGGTATGTTCTGAGTATAAACTAAACCTTTGAGATGCTCGTAGAATACAAATCCTCCCCCACCCGGAAGCAATAAATCGAGAATAATCAAATCCGGAGTTTCCTCTCTGGCGAACCTCATCCCCTGATCGACATCGTATGCAACTAAAGTTGTATAATTTGCTCTTTGTAAATCCAGTGCAAGCCTTTTTGCGAAATCAATGTCATCATCAACTATCAATATCTTTCCGGCGCTGCCGGCTTCCGCATCCCCTTTCTCCGGTTCCACTATGTGTTCTTCGATACTCCTTAATAATTCCTGCGGATTGTAAGGTTTTTCCAAATATTCAATAGCACCCGTCTTAAGTACTTTTTCTCTCATTTCGGCATCATGTACGCCGGTAAGAACAATAATGGGGATGGATTGAGTTTTCGGTAACCCACTTACACTCTCAAGGACTTTTAATCCGCCGCCGCCGGGTATCATTAAATCGAGAATAATCAAATCCGGTATTTCTTTTTTGGCGAACTGCACTCCCTGAATCGCATCTCCAACATTTAAAACATCATAGTCAGCTGAATGGAGATGCCTTATCATTAAAGCTGAAAGATCATAATCATCTTCGATAACTAAGATTTTCTTCTTTTTCATTCCATATTTTCAGAACATTACCAGCTGCTCGAAATACTTCCAATTATACGCCACTCGTCATAATCTTCGTATTCAAATTCTCCGGTATAAACGTTTCGCTCTATATCGACACTCATATTAGCTAAAGCTCCCATATACAAAGAAGAGCTCAAATATATACTGTTTCCGCCGACATCATCCGACCCCGAAGAAAAATTAAAGCCAATCCCATTTGTCCATATTTCAAAAGATGTATAATAAGCGCTTATATCGTAAGTCATAATGTTATCCTTCATATCAGGATAACTTGTCTCGGAATAATCCACAGCAAAAGATAAAGTAAACGGTACCACAAAGTTAATATCATCGCTAACAGAGATAGCTTTAGCAGAATAATTGTTAGCGTCTTCTACGTCTTCATAATTCTGGAAGGAAAAATAACAATTCAAATAGTTGCTGATATTTGCAAGATTCATATTATAGCCGGTATTAACAGAGAACATTTTGCTGGTCCGATCCAGACCAAGAGTATCGTTCTTTTCGCTATAAGGGCTGAAAGCAAAATCTAAATATGGTAAGTCCGTGAAATTGAATCCCACACCCACCTCAAAAGAATTAAAAGAAGTGGTAGACCCTTTCATCCCGAGAAGGTTATCCTTTTCCCTTGCAAGAGAACCGTATAGAAACATACTATTATCCCATAAATCCTTTCTTATTCCAGCCTCATACGCGAAAAAGTCATTACGCATATAAGGATTACCGAAAGACTCAAATCCAGGTCCTGCCATACTTACCGATCCGGAAATTTCCGTATCGTAAAAATCGATAGCGGAATTAACCATAAAGGCAAAATCAAACGCGCTGCTAATCCTGGGATGGAAAAGACTGGTAACGAAAGAAGGGATTTCCTCATCAGTAAGTTCGGGCATACGCACATCTCTTGTAACTTCCGTACCCATAATTTCCGATTCTATATAGAACTTGTTTTCAAAAAACGATAATTTCAAATCAACACCAACAACATAATTTTCCATAGGTCTCACAATTTCCACACTATCCGAATCAGTATAAGCAGGGACAAAGTAAGGTTCCACAGAAGTTGTATCGTCTCCTGAATGCATATAAATAAAATGGAAATGAGAGTTTTCTTTTCTGCCGAAACCCACGTTAAAGGCAGCCAAATTCCTGGCATACGCATAGTCGGTATAAGTTGTATCAGACCAGTCTACACTCCTCTGCAATTTTCCCATTGAACCTTCCAGATGAAGGAATCCAGGGTTTAGCTCGACCACTCCTCCCGAAACAGGAACACCTGAAAGGGAGTATGGAGAGAAATACGGATAACATGTCCCGAATTCAACATTAGAAATAGCAATAACAATACTCGGAACATTAACCATGTCTCTCGCCATTTTTTCCGGTTGTATGCTGATTCGGTATTTATTAAGAGCCTGGCGAGCTTGCGACTCCATCGAACTTAACTGCAAATCAAAAGTTATAGGCATCTCATAAAAAGATATAGTTGGACTAATGGTAAATCGAACTTGAGAAGTCGGCTCCATCAAAGTATCCCCATTTATAGCATCATATTCGCCGTACAAGTTTGCCGAACCTGAAAATTTCACTACATCGGCAGCATAAAATACAAACGACATAAAGAAAAGGATTAATGCTATTTTTCTCATCATACACTTTCCGCCAATTTATCTCTTTTTCTCAGGAGGATCCGGCGGCATCTGTAGCTTGTTCACCTTGACAGTTGCCCCATTTAACTTATTCCAATTACTGGGAATAATTTGCTGCCAATCTTTACCGGAAACGCTTATTTTCCTTGAAGGCATCTTCGTTACCTTACCATCAACAACTTGAGTGATTTCAAGATTGCAGGAAACAGCACTTTTCTCTCCCTTAACAAGAAGAGCGTCTCGCCCCTCAGTCAATTTCAGTCTCACCGGCGAAGAACTCGGTGCCGTTAGATTCTTTACTTTAAATATCCTTGACACATTGGAACCGGGGCCCTTTTGCTGTAATTCCACTTCAAATTTTGCGGCTCCTCTTTTGCTGCTTAATTTCAATTCTTGATTATTTGTTGAAAGCTTCTTTACCTCGAAATTATCTTTTCCGCTCGACCCACCGGGTGCGGAAAGCCTTATTATGTTGTCTTTGCCCGCCATTTCGAATTTGTATTTTTTGCCGGTCGAGACAATCTCAAAATTAAGATTTTTTCCTTCTGAGCCTATCGCGAAGTAAATCTCGGGGGGATTTTTTCTCTTTCTCGTAACCCTTCTTACGCCTCTAACCGGAGCAGAAGTCATAGGCATCCTGAACACATTTTTCATTTTAAGTGATGAGTTATCTTCTATATCTGATAACCTATTATGTGAACCCGCGCTGGTCTTGTAAAATTTATGCCCTTCATCATCCGTAATCTGGGATATATTAGCTCCGGTAAGAAAAACATGATTCATCGCATCAGTAATTCCGCCAAGCTGAAGGGGATTACGTGAAGAGGCTTTCACAATGGACATCGGTGTAGCAAATATAAAACCACCGGGTGAACCCCAGACCGTAGATATATTCCATTGATAAGTCCAGTCACCACTACTTTTATCTATCTCTATATAATTTTCATGATTATCGTAGAAAAGCGAATCGGGCGGATACCACTTGTTCGAATCATGTATGTAAATGTATCGTTTCGATCCGCTTTCTTCCACCCTGTATGGTATCAATGTATGACCTACCATATCCGTATTCTTGACTATAGTAAGTACCGGAAAATCTCCCATAGAAAGATAATATTCTACCTGCTCATAAGCATAATTCCCGTCTTTTGCATGTGTACCCGTTATATTCTCAGCCAACCACATAATACCGGAATGACTCCATTCATGACACTGCATAACCGTTATAGTGGTACACAATTTTGCCGAAGCCGGACCGTCTACACCTCCGGAATAAGTATAAGCAGGTTTACAAAAACCCATATGTCCTTCTTCTTTATAGATTATGTTGGCGAGCAAACTCATACCAAAACAGTTACCGGAGGCAACCGCGAATGCCGCATTGTAAGCTTTAAAAAAGGCGTAATCCAAAGGACAGTCGACCTTAGCAATATTAGAATCCGGACAGATGCCTATAAAACTCCTGACATATACTTCCCAGGGCAGTATCGTATCACCTGCAGCATTAGTAAAGTAAGTCGTATTTCTGAAACCCCAACAGTGCTGCTCCACAAACTCATCTCCGGCATACGACGGGATTGCCAGGAAAACAACAACTATCAAAGTTAATATTAATGTTATTTTTCTCATCTCATCCCCCTCTTTAAGGCGTTGCCTTACCATTTTTGGCAGTTGAAACGAGCGAACGGTTACCATTTTTAGCAAAATACTGGACCTTGTAGTAGTAATCTTTATTCGCTATTATCTTATTATCAAGGAACCTATTCTCTCTTATAATCGGGCTGATCTGACGATAACCCCCAGCAGGATCAGAACTCCTGAATACTACAAAACCGGAGTATTCTTTATCATAAAGCGGCTTCCATTCGATAAGGAGAGCACACTTAACCTTACCCGAAGGCTGTGTAACCTTCAAGTGATGCGGTTTCGGCGGAGGACCAATGTTATATGTATACGTCTCTATCGGAACCGAAGGGTCTCCGATATTACCGCCGTAATCCGCAGCTCTTATTCTGTACCAGTATACCTTTTTTTCTTCAACGGTAGTATCAACAAATGAGAATACAGAATCAGCCGCCCATGTATTTGTAGCAGGTATGTCATCGCAATCTATGGCTGTAGGGAACATAAGGGAATCGCTCACTCTCTTGTAAGGACCACTCTCGTTATCCGCCCTATCAACCATAAATTCAAACAAATCCTGTACAGGTGAAGAAACCCACTCGACCTTTATCGCCCTGTTTCTCGCTTTAAGTCCCGCGATAACGGGCGGAGCCGGAGGCGTTTCTTCCCTCAACTTCTGACAAACGGTCTTGGAAGTATCGCTTAGATTCTGACTTCTATCATAAGCTTTTATCGTATATCTGTAACAAATCGGAGAACCCGGCGGAACAGTGAAATCTTTATACCTCAAACTGTCGGGATGGTCTTTATTTCCCACAAGATGCATAGGATAATTTTCCCAAACCCATAACGTACATCTTGGCTCCTTAACAACATAAGTAGTAGTAGGCATTTGCTCATGCCCAACACACACAGAATCTCCTCCGCAGACGCCTCTATAAATATTATAACCTGCAAGATCAGTTGGAACAGGAGACGGTTTATCCCAGGTTAATGCAATATGGTCGGCATGACTCTTCGCCACTAAATTTCTCGGCGGAAAAGGTGGCGTTGTATCCGGTAAATTATTCCCGGCTGAAGGAGAAAGACCGCTTATATTCCCAGCGCTGTCGATACACCTTACCCTATACCAGTAAGTTTTCTCACCGTACGCGGAGAAAATTGCCGGATCCGTATCCTTATAAAATGGAAAGACTCCGAATGTATCGGGCACCATAGAATTAACCACAATACTATCAGCAAGAGAATCCGCTGAGTTAAAACGATAAACTTTGTAACCCTGTACTCCCGACAATTCCACATGCCCTAACTCATCGTGGGTAACCTGGTACCATTTTGGCTGTAAACCATCCGGATAAGCATCCACGGTAATACCATACGGCACAGCCGGCGGTGTTTTATCCTGCGGAAGTGCGGGAACATCCGAACTGAACATACCCGGTCTGCCAAGAGCATCGTATGCTCTTACTTTATAATTATAATTTGTTCCGTTACACGGACCATAAATTGAATCAGGTGCTACTACTTCATGTTTTACCGTATCGCCTGCTTCATCCCAGCGCATGAAATCTATAAAGCAGTTTTTCTCGGGGATTTCATTTCCTTCTAAATCAAGAGTACACTTTTCAACTATATCGGCTCCATTAATCTTAACAGGTGTTACCATAAGTGAACTCCTATAAACATCATAACCTGAAGCTGTTCCCATCTCATTCCATCTTACCATAACCTTGTTGTCACCGGCAATAGTAGTAACACTCGAGGGAGGAGGTAAAGGAAGAACCGTTCCGGCAACAACCGTAACAGTATCGATGGGCTTAACTTCCATGCTTGTCCCCAAACGTTTGGCAGGGGCTATCGCGTACATGTATTTTTTACCAACAACAACATTATTATCGATATAAGCCTGCCCCATGACAACACCAACCTTCCAGTATTTACCTGTAAGAGCCTGTAATTCTCTATAAGTCTTGCTGGTATCCGAAACAGAGGAAATATTACAGGCACTAAGTTTAGCAAGTGCAACCGGAACTGCAAATCTATCTATGTCAGGTTCCTTGGGAGCTATAAGAGAAGAACCCTTAGTCGTACTTCCTTTTGTTTTCGTTTTAGGTTTTGGAGGTCCATTAAGAATATTACCAACCGCTTGCCATTCTTCGGAACCTACAGGTATGATTTTCTTGATGTCATCACAGTCGCTCATAAGTGTAATCGGTTTAGAATTTATCGGAGTTGTGGGAGTTAAACCGGATGGTATTTCTTTCCTATAAAGATTAAAAGCTTTAACTCCTTCCATTTTAGGCCATTTTAACAATATGAAAGTATTTTTACCTAAATTTTTACTGCTTATGGCATACAGAAAACCGGTTTCGGTAGGAGCAAAAAGACCTTTGAATAGGGAAGGATCTACACCCTTCAAGGCACCACTCTGCAGTTTGTCTATCTTGCTTTTATACTCACTAACTAAACCCAATTTGCCGGCAACTGCTTTAACCTGAGAGGCAAGAAGTGCTACCTTTCCATGCTCGCCATCGTCATAGGCTTTTTTGAGTTTACGAAGCACAAAATCCGCGTCGCCTTTTTTCCATTTATACCAATGCTTCATCTGGTCCTTTTTGAACTTTCCAAACTTTGCCGATTTTCCCTTTTCCATAGAAGCCATTTCACCCTCTCCCAACATTCTCTCTTTACCAGACGCCTTTTCTTTGAAGCTTAAATTTCCCCCCAACATCTTACATTCCACCTTACCTGCTATAAACGATTTTTCAAACTCCGTTCCCGCAACACCTGAAACAGAAACCGGGGTTGAGATTTCCAGAGACTCTCCTTTCACCAGCTTTTTGACTTTAGCCCAGATTCTGCCGAAGGACAGAAATACAGTTCGTTTTTTTGTGCCGCTTGTACTAAGAGTTGTGTTCTCGTCTAAATAAAGCACGGTACTATCTGCATAAAGAATCTCAGCCTTAGAACTATCTTTTACAATAACTGTATCTATATCCTTCAATTCCATACCGATGGTAGGAGTAATAGTAGTATCAGCTCTTTTAACTACCACATCATTTGTGTAAACATTCAATACAGTTCCTAATAATAATATTATTAACATCGATACCTCCTATCTCACTCTATATAGATGCCATCTGAGTTTATTCCTGCAGTAATTTCTATTTCGCCGCAAATAACCCAGAGAACACATCCTCTAAGACCAAAAGTGCCTTCAAATCCCATTAGAGTTCCAAAATAAATCTCTAACTCTCCCCAGGCTGACGCTGAAACAAGACCCCAGAGTATCTCACCGTATATGTAAACTCCAACTACACCTATAATAATGAAATCTCCATCCTCAGGACTAGTAGTTCCATCGCTGCCAGCATAACTACCAGTCAAGAAGACTCCTACACCGGCATAAATTTCAATTCCACCTTCGATTATCCCGACGAATCCTATAGACATTTCGAGATCTCCAAAAACATAAACACCTGTTACAGGAGATACCATCTTGGTTATATCAATACCAAACCGCCGGCTATCACTACTCCCTTCTTTTATTACCCAAATCTGATCTAAAGGAGCCTGATACCCTATGAACAAACCCCCTCCAAGACCGGCTCCGAAAGTCAGACCGCATAAATCAACTGCTAATCTACCCTGTATGTAATTCACATCACCGCTAAAGAACCAGTTCGCCTGTCCTTCCGCCTCAATATCAACACCTAAAGCACTCAAATCGAAAGCTCCTTTTATTTCGCCTTCTACGCTTCCGGCAACACGGTCTGTCTTAAGAAAAACACTTCCAGTCATCTCAAGATCGGCGGTAAGGACATAGAGATACATCATCCCATCAGCGGCAAAAGTGGTTATATTTGGTGTAACTGCCATCATAACTTCTATACCCACTCCACCTTTAGGAACCAACACATCAAAACCTCCTCCGACAGTCGATTCCAGCCTACCACCAATTGCAATGCGCTCAAGCTCATCTCCTTTAATAACTGCGCATCCCCATATCTCACCAAGACTTGCTAACTCTACATCTAAAAGCAATAAATCATGCACCTGCGTCTCTAAAACACAAATCTTTATATATAAACTATCCAGCTCTATTTCGGCATCAACAGCAGAGTTTTTGAAAAAGTCAAAATCGACTTCACCCGTACCTATGAACCCATTCTGATCTGCCGCGTCGTAACCAATCTCATCAAAATCCATCTCCGCAATACCCGAACCCCAATTTCTAAACAGTGCAAACTCGCTCGGCTCTATGGTAACAAGACGCGAGTAGAAAGGCGCGCCAGACACCGTATGGTTTGCGTCGTGTACCGTAATCAATGTGTCCGGCTCCCCAAAGAAATTAAAGTGAACTCCGCTTCTGACAACAAGCTCTCCTGCCTTACCCGGATCAAATTTCGAGAGCCCTGCCGAATCCAGCGTAATCGGAAAACCGTCGAATTTCTGATAAGCCGCGTTGTGATTGAAATAGAATTCTCCCAAATCTCCATCGGCGAGCATTTCACCCCAGATTATATTAAATCCTTTGCTGAAATGGACCAGCTCGTAGATTTCCGCGTTCGTATAAATAATTTCTCCAACTCTGACACTAACAACACCTCTCTTCGAACTTAAACCAACGCCCCAGTAATCAAGATCAAGCGTATCATCCGGGAAGAACGCGTTTCCTCCCACGAAACTGGCAGTCGAAGTAACTCCAACTTCTCTGAACGGAGGTTTTATATTCGATGGATATGGAATCTTAAATGTTCCTCTGAGATCGGTATCAAATGAAGAATTGCCTACGAACCAGAATTTCATGAAGGTTTCCAGGCTATCAACATGAGTAAAGGTCGTATTGAAAGAAGTGCTCGCCAAATAACCTGTTTTACTTGGTATACCGAGATTAACATTCATATCCGAGGTTTCGACATTAGAAGACAAATACCCTCGCAACCCTTGCATCTCCAGGTTAAACCAACCTGCTAGCTTGATTTTGTTGTAAGTTCCGCCCATTTCTCTAAAAAACAGGGGGAATTCTGTGTCTCCCGAATACACCATTAAGAAATCATTTGTTCTATCTATATAAGGTACTATTAAGCCTATCAAAGTATCTGTCATCTTCGTAGTCATTGTAAGAAAAGTATCGCTCTGTACAACCGTATGGTATGCATAAGGTTTTGCAGGGAGTCTAAATTCTGTGTATTTCGCCATCAGTCCAAATCCTCCCCATCTCATTCGCTTAGCTACATTTACGACTGCATAAAGATCTAAAAGAGAATCGGCAATAAGACTGTCGTAAACTGCTGTAATAGGATTTCCCGAATTATCAAACACTCCGTTACTATTGGAAGGAAGAACTATGTCTCCGTTCATGAACTTTCCTTTTTTTACTTTACACTTCTCAATCTCAAGCTCTCCCCCGGTCAAACTTACTTCGAAACCCATCGGAATCAAAGAATAGAACTTCCAGGGTTGGGCAAGCTCGAGGGTAGCACTAAATCCACCGGGAGCAAAAACACCATCATCAAAAGTATATTTACCGTAAAGGTAACCTGTGTTACAGGTATCCATACCGGGCTGCTCGACAGTTTCTCCTCTCTTCATCTCTATTCCTACTTTACTTGGTGTAATCGTTCTGCTGAGATCTATTGTTATTTCTCTCTTGGATTTGATGATTATTCCGGTTTCTCCCAACCGGTAAGGACCTCTTTCTGCGACACCGAGTTCTTCATGTATATCCGGAAGAGGTGAAAGTTTTTCACCAAAAGGTCCGAGTTCAACCGGTTCGCAACCGGTTGTATCATAAAGGCAGCTTACCTTGACTCCGACTTTACCATGCGCCGAATCGGGCCACATATGTATATCGTGCACTGAAACGTGATAACCTTCGACTCCGAGTTCTACGGGAGATGAAAAACTTTCCTGGATTTCTCCGGAAAGAACATCCGCTGTGTCCCCGGTTGCCCAAGCCGCGTTTAAACCTTCAAAATCGACATCGAATTTGATTTTCACATAAATAAAAATCGGACCGCCAGACTTCTGCAAGAAGAAAGATTCTCCGCTTCCCGAAAGGGAATCAAGTGAAGATGAAGTGTAAGTTATATTTTTTATTACAAATTCACCCATCTTCAAATAAGTAGGAACCAAAGGTTTTATTTCTTTCAATATATCAGGATTGACTTCCCATATTTCACTCATACCTTTATTCGTGCCAAGAGGCAATCCATCTTGATAAAAAGCCTGTACCTGCCAGGCATAACGTTTCTCAGAATCAAGCTCTCTTGCCCTAAGCGGATAAATAAAACTTGTCCTGTTGATTTTATCCTTTTGATACCAGGCGGGATTTGATCTCATCGCTTCTTCTTTTGACTGTCCTTTATAAATCTCAACGACTTTGAATTTATAAAGTACCCTTTC
>CAZRYJ010000053.1:0-9649 GCA_964604245.1 uncultured bacterium
AAAGTTTTATAAAGTGCGAAGACGTCCGATCTATATCGAAAATAAGGTTAGAAAAATTCATTGGAGAAGTCTTCAAGAATACGCTCAGTAAAGTAGAAGATAGACTGAGAATTCTTCTCGATCTTTAAAAATGATATCGCCTAAACGAGTACTGACAGGAGGTTATAAGTTAGTTTATTGAGTTCATAGATTTTATTGGGTTTGTTGGGTTAGATTTAAAAAAACAACAAATAAAAATCCTGTAAATCCTGTTTAATTTGGGTCCCATTATTTGGGGGGGGTGGCTCCGTGTGATAATTAGTTTTTTGTTGAGGTGTGGTTTAGTGTTTTTCGTGTGATTTGTTGTTACTCTCTGGTGTTGTGGGTTGGTTTTTGAATAAACAAATTAAATGGGTTGTGTGGTGGGGCTCTGTGTCTCCGTGCCTTCGTGTGAGATTATTCTGGTGGTGTGGGTCGGGTTTTAAAAAAACAAAATAACAAGGGGTGTTGTGTGGGCTCTGCGTCCTTTGTGTCTCTGCGGTAAAAACCTTTCACGGCATAAATCCCCCTAAAGTCTCTCTTCCTATTTTCAATTCCGGGATATCTTTAAGCCCGATCCTCAAACTATAATCCCAGTTATTGCCAAAGGTATTGACAGATAACATAAGCTCCCAACAGTGTAAATCTCGCTTAAGATTTATTCTGGTATTTGTAACCTTATTTCTTTCAAAATCGTAATGTGTAGTTATCCCGAATTCCCATTTAGGAGTTGGGTTAAAACCAACGCTCATATCCGCCTGCTGAATTCTCTGGGTTTCTGTAAAATTAATAGAGTGAGTAAGATCAAAATCAAGGGGCTTTTGCCCAAATCTGGTTCTATATTCTAAATGAGTATTAACTTTTTTGTTGCCGAATTCACCCGAATATAAGTCATATGACGTGAAATAATCCTGATTTAAAATATTTCCCAACCAGAACCTGCCGTTAATAGAAACAGGAGAGAATCTGTCTGACTGAAGCTTATAATTACTTGAAAATCGCAGCGTTGCAAAATCATATTTTTTTCCCCCGATTTTGCATTGAAATAGATTATCCAGAGAAATATTTAAAGATTTTACTCCCCCCGGAACAGAAAAACCGGAAATTCCGGAAACATCATAATCAGCAAGATCAGGAGCATAGGAGAAAGAAAAAGAAGGAGTTATAATGTGTCTGAATTTAGTTATCGGCGGTATCCCCAAAAAAGAAAGTCCGTATATTCTTGTCTTTGCTGTTGTTGTTGTTTTCCAATAATTGATCATAACATTTTCATTTTCATAATAATCGCTCTGCCCATAGAGATTTATACCTATATTGAAAACAGAAAAATTGAAATTCAAATTCGAATTTCCGGAAAAACCTGAAGCCCAGTGATTGCTTTCGTCCCTGGTAAATTTATAACGACTTGTAATATTAATACCTCCCAAACCCACCCTTGGAAAAGTCATATTCAGCGACGGCCATCTTTTATATAAATTGTCGTTAGTTAAATTTTCCCGGTAATCCAAAACAACATCGGTTTTTGTCCCTAAAATCTCACCGTTCCAGTAAAGATTATAATTGACTTCTTTTTGCAGAATACGCTCAACCTCACCAGGTTCGTAATCCATTACAAAATCATTGTCGGATTCTACCCTTGTATCTACATTCAAATTAATATTTCCCGGTAATTTCGACCGGGTATCAGCTAAGAGAGACCACCTTTCCTCTCCACTCTCCCTTTCCTTGATATATTTACCGCCTACATGACCTTCACTGTAAGGAAGTAAATTCCAACGTCCATTACTAATCTCAAAACTAACACCTGATCTGGTATAGTAATTCAAATAAAGAGTAATATCAGCATGATCCCCAAGTGTTTGATACCAGCCTATTTTTTTTATATAATTTCCTCCGTAGGAAGAAGTCCCAAAATCAGGTCTTAATAAACCTGAAGATCGCTTCTTTTTTATTGACTGGAAGTAAAAAGGCATAAAAAAAACAGGTATATCCTGAACCAGGAGAAAAACAGGCTCGGCAACCAAACTTTCATCAATATTGATCCTCATTTTTGGCGAATAAAACCAAAAATGAGGAGGGTCCAGCTCGCACGTTGTATAATAACCATTCTTTATCTTTAAAATATCACCGTCAAAATACCTGATCCTTTCCCCAAAAAACCAGCCATTTTCCACCTCGGTTTTAGCATTGTAGGCATCCCCAATCTTGCGATCCACATCATAACTCATCGCTTTTGCTTTTATATCACTACTTCCGTCATTGAACAGAACCTTCCCTTTGGCATTCAGGAATTTTTTTTCAAGATTATATAGAATAGTATCAGCAGTTATACTTAGTTTACCGTATGATGCTTTGCCGTCTCCGTAGATTTGAACAATAGATGAATCTACTTTGAAGAAGATTTTATTGCCTGAATAGTGAACAATTGTCGAAGGATCAGAATTATTAGCAAAAAATAAGAAAATAAGAATAAAAGAACTCACGAAACTATTAAAAACACAAAGTAACCAAGAAGCAAAGATTATATAGTCTTCTCAATTTTTTATATTTCATTTCCTTTGACATCTTTTAACACATAGGTTACTTTGTGTCTTAGTGTCTTAGTGGCTAAATAGTTAAGACTTCACTTAGATTTTTCAAGAGCTTTTACCCTTTTAAAAAGTTCGGGGAGTTTTCTGAAGTAAACTTCATTTCTTAAAACACTCAATCGTTTATCAGCAGGATATCCGAAAACCACTTCTCCTTCTTTAACGTCTTTTACGACACCTGATTTAGCGGCAACTTTAGCACCCTTGTTAACTTTAACATGATCGGAAATCCCCGCCTGACCCGCAATCACCACATTATCCCCTACCGTACAGCTGCCAGCGATACCCACCTGCGCAAGAATAATTACATTTTTGCCGATTTTAACATTATGAGCGATATGAACGGAATTATCTATTTTAGTACCTTCCCCAATAACCGTATTCCCTATTGTCCCCCTATCAATCATAGAAAGAGCTCCTATCTCTACGCTATCTCCTATAATAACCTTACCAACATGAGGTATGGCTTTCAGTTCTCCTTTAATCGGATGATATCCAAATCCATCAGAGCCGATCACAACCCCGGGATAAATTATAACTTCCCGTCCAATCTCAGTTCCATCTAAAATAACCGAATGGGGATAAATCACACTGTTATCACCTATCTCTACATTATTTCCAATATAGGAAAAAGGGAAAATTCTAACATTATCTCCCAGAATACAGTCTTTTCCAATGAAAACATCTTTCCCTATTTTTACATCTTTTCCTGTTTTAACGTGTTCGAAATTCTCTTTCCTCACTGTAAAGTTTTTGGGGAATTGCACAGGCTCAGGATAAAGAACTTTTAATATTCTTATCATGGAAGCTTTTACATCTTGAACCTTTATCCAGGATCTGGCAGAACATTCACTTATACTATCAGGAACGACAGCAGCAAGATCCTTTAAACCGTGAACCTCACCAATTGTTTTCTCACTAAAAAGAAATACCAGATTTCCTTTCTGTACATCCTTTATATCAGATACGCGACGCACTTCAAAATCCGGGTCACCATTCACTTCACTCTCTAAAAGCTCTGCAATCTTTGTTATTTTCACTTATATAGCTTAGCTATCTCAGGCATCACCTTTACGGCTATTTGCTCAGTAAGGTTTTCTTCAACACCAACATCTACTTCTTGCGTTACTACAGCCTTTTCTTCTTTTTTATCCACGATAGAATATTCAAAGAAAATATTACCGGTTACAACCCAAACTCTTCCAATTACAACAAAATCCACTCCGGAAACATTAAGAAACTGAACGGCAAGGGGAGCGTTACTGCTCACCTCTTCTTCATCGTCTATTGCAAGACTTGTTTTTGCGTTACTCAAATCTGTCGGCAGAATCACCTTAAAAGAAGAACCAAATGCCTCCTTCATTTTGGTTGACACAAGGTTCTTGATTATAACCCCAAGCCCCATTGACTTAGCATCCGCATCCTCTTCCTTAAATTTAAAAACGTAATATTCGACTTTTTCTCCTTCAAATTCCGGCAAATACTTCCTGTTTAAAGTCTCAATTATTCTATCTGTTATATCATAAATATCATCAGCGTATAAAACCACACCGGTAGACGCGTCAAGAATGTAAGAAAACTCCTCTTCCTCAGCAATTTCAGAAACAATAGTATCTATTTCTTGAAGAAGAGGTTGCATCAATTCCTTATTCAAATTCTCAGCTAAACCTTCTTTACGATAAATTTCGTTAATATAATTTTCAAGCTCAGTTTTCTTTTTCTGTAATTCTTCTATCTTACGTACCTTAGCTTCCTCGGTTAGCATAAATGACTGTGTCTGCAAATCCTTCTGAAGTTTCTCAAGCTCTTGTTGGCGACGGTTGACTTCATTTTTCCATTCTTTAACCTTCTTTTCAAACTCATTCCTAATTTCTTGTGCTTTTTTATACTGTACCAGTATTTTTTGAGAATCAATATATCCGATTTTTTGTTCTGCAAAAAGCGATAAAGCAAAAAACACGAATAAAAATTTAAAATTCCTTCTCATTCTTCCTCCCTTTTCCTGATATGGAAACTCCTATACTTCCTATAACCTCACTATCGGCAAAGTTTCCGGAATATTTCCTGTTTTCAAACATTATTAAAACCGGTAGACCGCTCATCTCAAAAGAAATACCTCCAAGAAATCTATTGGCTTTTACTTCAACTCCATTGCCCATAGAATATATCCTACCATACCCTAACTTAAACAATCCATAATGCAAACCGATTATTCCTTCTTTTCTATCAATAGAGAAAATTATATTCTTATTTTCACTAAATGAATAATTGAAACCAAAACGCAGAGGTAAATCAAGTTTAAATTCCTCTTCCTCCCCCCTCAATTCCCATTTTTCTATCTTCTGGTAAGGACAATAATAACCACCTAAACTCAAATTCCCAAAATCACAATAAAAACCCAGACCTATCGAATAACCCCTGAAATATGTAGTAACGGTATCATAAACATCATAATACTCCAGGAAATCAATCAGCCAAAGATCATCAATTTTTCCATTTAAAAGATTAACATCCATACCTAATGAGACAGGTCCTGAAGACTTCCTAAGGAATCCTCCAAAACGGTATATTCCACCTGTTCTAATAAAATTACTGATATAAGTATAATCATCATTTGAAGTGATTGTAGAAGATCTTATACGTGAATCATATAGAAGATTAAAACTACCTCCCACAGAAAAACTTGAGAGAATAGGAATATTAAAGAAAGCAGAAGAAAAATCCCCTTCTGTCTTTGTGTAATCATCAGAAAAAAGTCGAAAATTAACCGAAAGACAATCCTGTGTATCTGCAAGGGCCGGATTCACACAAACATTCCCCACCACAGCAGAGGACTGAGAAAAACCATCGCTTCCTACCCATTCTCCAGGCAAACTATCCGCAAGATTAGGGTTTAAAGAAATCAAAAGAAAAAGGCTGAATTTTATCATTATCACGGGAACTCCACCCAAATAAATTTAATTTCACTATCTCCAAGCTTTTCGAAACCAATGCCCTCTTTTTCTTCTCTTGCTTCAACTTTAATATGAAAAATACTATCATCGGGAACACTTCTGAAGAAAGAAGCAAGATTGAACCTCAACGAATCACCTTCAGAAGAAGAGAGCGCGGTAAAAGACAATTCCGAAGTACTAAGATTAGCTCCTACAGTAAAAGCCATTGTATCTGCAATATCAATAACTAATTCAGCTTCCGCTATTTTATTTAACCCCAACGGTAATGAATCTCGCGGAATGAAAATATGAGTTCTAATCGATAATCCCCTGCCAACTAAAAGAGAATCGGTAAAAATTGTATCCTGAAATGGATTTTTAACAATATAGGCATCCTCAACACACAAAATTATAGAATTTGCCAGAGTATCTTCCGATTCTACCTTCAACCGAGTTGCCCCAGCACTAAAGGAATAAAAGCGGTCAGAATGAACGGCTAAACCGTAATTTCCAATTGAACTAATTATCGATGCATCCAGGGAGAGAGAATCTCCTAAGAAAATCAGAGAATTTGTATCTGTAGCCGGAGAATCAACAGGTACAGGATACATTGTAGCAACTTGTATAGGACTGGTCGTATCGATAAGAGAACCAATATCATTCCACTCATATACAGAATCTTCATACCATTCCTGCTCTAAAGCAAATAAAGTTAGCTCACAGGTAAAAGTATCCGATACAAAACGGAGAAAGAGGCTATCGAAATTTTCAGGAATTTTATCGAATTTCATTATCGAATAAGAATCAAAAACATCTTTTTTTCCGCAGAATAATAGATTCGAAGTTCCGGTAGAAATAACTCTAACACTGGTATAACTCGAATCAATTTTAACCACTTTACTAAAAACAGGCACAGGGTCGATATAATAATCCTTCTTGGAATCGCATCCAATCCCAATTAATATAGGAACAAACAGGATAAGATTTCTCAACAGAATCAATTTACTCAAAATGTTGTACCTATCTGAAAATGAGGTTTCCATCGTCTTTGGCCTTCAAATAAATTTAAGTTATATCCAAAATCAACACCGAGAACACCCATCATGGGTATCTCCGCCCTAAATCCGACTCCTACGCCATAAAAGAGATCCATCATATTAGCCTCCTGCAAATTTGCAAAACAGTTACCGGCATCCAGAAATATCATCCCGTATCCTTTATCTGCAAAATTCAACCTCAGCTCAAGATTATTAAGGAAGGCAAAATTACCTCCGACATATTCCCTTGTCGGGTCAGGGATAATTACCTCATTATCGTAACCACGCAAACCCCAGGTTCCTACACCACCAAGCAGAAATCTTTCAAGTAAGGGAACTGTCTTTCCTGACGGAGCGTATGCATAACCTATTTTCGTCCTATTCATAATGACCATATCTTCTGCAAAAATAGACTGAACTTTCCTGGCTTCAAGGTCTAACTTATAATACCTTCTACTTCCACCTAAAATACCTCCCGCATACTTACCTCCCAAAGAATAATAGCTACCCACAGTCGGAGCTATCTTAGAATCTCTGGAATCATAAACCAGGCTTCCATACAATGAACTCTCCCAGTTTATCCCTGAACCGAAGTCCGCGTATTGACCGGAAGCCTCCACGCTTTCCCTTTCCAACCTATAAGTAAACAATGATGTAAGATTTCTTTCCTTATTTAAAATTCTACCAGCAGAGACAGAACCTCCTACTTCCTTTACACTGTAGTAAGTTCTCTGCCAATGTCTATTATATAGACTAAAACCAACGGAAGTAGGTGTATCAAAAAGCCACGGCTGATTCCATGATAATAATATATTCTGAAGAGATCTGCCTTCAGTAGACGCGAGAGTCCTTTCTAAGGAAAAACTAAATATTTGCCCTGTTCCAAATACATTAGGCATCGTCACATTAATTCCTCCGGTAAGACCGTAACTCCCGGAGAAACCTACAGTTCCCGAAAAATATCCGGTAGGTTTTTCCGTTACTTCCAAAATAAGATCTATAGAATCAGAAGAGGGAAAATTCATATCTATCTTCATATCGGAAAAATAACCAAGTCTAAAAATATTCCTGTAACTGTGCATTATTCTATCTCTTTGAAAAAGCCTCCCAGGATAAACAACTGTGCTTCTTCTGATCACCTTATCATAAGTCTTATTGTTACCCATTATATTGACAAACCTTATAAAAACAGGACTCCCTTTATCAACATAAAGGTCAATATCAACTATCGAATCTTTCACAATATTATAGTTGGGTAAAATTGTTGGATTTAAATAACCAAACTCGGAATAAAAAATAGAAAGATCTTCCATTGTTTTTTGAATTTTATCCTCGCCGAACAACTCGCCTTTTTTCCATTTTATCCTACTCGAAATAAAACCAAGGTCCTCCGTGCCGTCAAGATGAGTATCCCCAAAGTAATAAAGTTTTCCTTCGTCAACAACATAATTTATTACAGCAGCGTTATCCTGGTAATCCACATAAAAAGTATCTACAGCAGCACTTAAATATCCATGATTCCTATACAATGCTTCAATTTTCGGCACATCGGCTTGCAATGAATCCAATTTCAAGCCATTATTTCTCCAAAAAAGGTACCAGGTTTTAGTCTTGTTTGAAAGAACCTTGGAAAGAACATGGTCTGAAAGACCGTCATTATCAATAAAATTAATCTTTTTAACCTTATATTTCGCTCCTTCATCAATGATAAAAGTCACATTTACTCCATCTTCCTCTTCTACCTTTGAAAGTGAAATCTCGGTTCCCGAAAATCCCTTTTCTTCATATAAATTATATATTTTTTCCTTTATCCTGTGCAATTTATAATCGGAAAGCATAGCCGGAGGGGATAAATCAACCAACGATGAAATATCTCCGTCGCTCAATTTATTGTTACCTTCAAACTCTAATGACTTAAGACGAGGATTTTCTATCACCACAATTATCAACCTTACTCCCCCACTTTTGCGTCTAGAATGGAGTTTCACATCAGCAAAAAATCCGGTCAGATAAAGACTTTTTATCGCTTTTATTCCCTTCTCCTGCGTCAATACCTCACCTACCCTAAAACCGGAAGAACGAACAACCAGAGAAGTATCGACTTCCATAAGCCCTTCTACATCTACTTCTACTATTACCTCTCCATAAGGGAAAGCGAATAAAAAAAACAATCCTAACATAGCGCCTCAACAATAATGTATTTTATTGTAAAGTCAAGGGTTATCACAACAAGGAGGATATGCGTCCGTCTGCGTTTAAAGATAGCTATAACTTGTAGGTTCGGAGCTCTAAGCAGATTTAGAATTAACATGGAAAAAGCAAAACAAACAAGTAGCTACTTTCAATCTCCCTTAGAAATAATTCTCTTTTCTTTAAAACTTCTTTCCGCCATTTCAATTGCTTTTATTACTCTCAATGCATTATAGCCATCCGTAAGCGGTTTCTTTCGTTCCCTTACACATTCCAAAAAATGTTCCATCTCCATCCTCAAAGGTTCTCTATTGGAAAGAGTAGGAGAATGAATATCTCCCGATCTATAAGAGAGTAAAAACTCACCATAATCATGCGGGTCCTCGAAATCTACCCCGGAATCATAAATTTTTACTTTTTCCTGGGGATTAGTTTCATTATAGACAATCATCTTCTTACTTCCCACTATTATTGTTTCTCTAACTTTAGAAGGCGCTAGCCAACCTACCTGAATATTCGCGATCATTCCACAATCAAAAGCCAACTGAACAAAAGCCACATCCGGTAATCCATTTACTACGGAAGCTTTCGCCATAGTAGAAACCGAAACAGGCTCCGAATCGACCCATTTAAAAATAATTGACAAATCATGAGGAGCTAAATCCCACAGAACATTTACATCTTTTCTGTGTATCCCCAAATTTACCCTGGTAGAAGTTATATATTGAAGTTCTCCAACCTCATCATTTTTTATAATATCATTAATCTTTATCACTGCATCGTTATATTCAAAAATGTGACCGACCATCAAAATGCATTCTTTCTCTGCTGCCAGGTCTATAAGCTCCTGAGCCTTAACCGAAGATTCCGTCATAGGCTTCTC
>CAZRYJ010000053.1:9749-12184 GCA_964604245.1 uncultured bacterium
TAAAAATCTCTTATGGTTTCCACAACTCTACCTGCATCTTCCTCGTTTAAATGCGGATACATAGGAAGAGATAAAATTTCATCTGCTATCCTTTCCGTTTCAGGCAAATCTCCCTTCTTATATCCGTTACCTCTCATAGCTTCTTGGAGATGAATAGGTACAGGATAATGCATACCACAACCAATACCATTTTTTTTCAAATGTTCAAGAAGTTCATTCCTATCATCGGAACGAATCACATAAAGATGATATACATGAAGAACCCCTTCGGCTTCTTCCGGAATCACAACAGGCAAACCCTTTAAAGCTTCATTATAAAACCGGGCTATCTTTCTTCTCTTTCTATTCCACTGGTCTAAAAGCTTCAATTTGCAGCGCAGGACAGCGGCTTGAAGTTCATCTAACCGGGAATTAAAGCCAACCAATTCATGAGAATATTTATCATTCTGACCATGTTCCCTCAGTCTTCTTACTATTCGCGCATATTCGTCATCATTAGTCGTAACCCCTCCACCTTCACCAAAAGCACCAAGATTCTTTGAAAAATAGAAACTAAAAGCTCCTAAATCACCAATACTTCCTATTCTTTTATTTTTATATTCGGCACCATGAGCTTGAGCACAATCCTCGATAAGAAAAAGGCCATATTTTTTTGCTATTTCCTTAAAAGCATCCATATCAGCCGGATGACCATAAATATGTACAGGTAAAATAGCTTTTAAAATTTTACCCGTCTTTTTATCTTTTAACCCTTCCTGTGTTTCCATACAATTCTTCTCTATATATTCAAGGGTTCTCTCCGCAGACAACGTATAAGATTTCGTGTCAATATCCAGCATAACAGGATAAGCCCCTGAATGGATAACGGCTTCAACGGTTGCAAAGAAAGTATGAGAAGGAGCAATCACTTCATTCTCTTCCCCAACCCCTACAGATTTTAATGCAAAATGAAGCGCTTCTGTTCCCGAACCAACACCAATACAGTGCTTTACATTATTATAAGAAGCAAATTCCCTTTCAAACTCTTGGACATTTGTACCCAGATATAAATACATAGAATCGAGTATCTCATCCCAGAGGTTATGCATTTCGTCCTTAACCTCTTCATATTGAGCATGAAGATCAACGAGCGGAATCTGCTTCAATTGATTTCCTCCTGATTTTTGCTTTTTCACCATAAACGACTACTCCCTCGGGAATATCTTCCGTTACAGTCGAACCAAGACCAATTAGAGCACCTTTACCTATAGTAACTCCGCATTTAATAACTGATTGCGCCCCTATTGAAACCGAATTTTCTATAGTAGTAGTCGTTACTTCATATTCTTCTTTCAAAGCCCCCGAGTCATTGCATGAATGTGGATATACATCATTTGTAAAAATAACATTCGGACCAAGAAATACACAATCTCCGATTTTAACACCTTCAGGGATAAAAACAAAAGGTTCGATTTTTACGTTCTTTCCGATTTTAACACCCTTTCGGATTTCAACAAAAGCTCCTATTTTTGTATTTTCACCTATCTCTGCCCCATATATGTTTACATTACCCCATATTGTAACGCCCTCATTCAGAATTGAATTACTTATAACTATGTTATATTCAGGAATCAACAAGTCCTGCGGCTTTCCCGTATCAATTCTTCTCCTTTCTCCTCTGATGTTTAAAAAACCCATAAAACCTCCTAATATGCTCCCTTTCCAAAAACAATCGCGTGTGGCGTTTGACTTAAAAGATGCAGATCAAGGCACAAACTTCTGTTCTCGACATAGAATATATCAAGAAAACAGGATTTGTCAAATGTCAATCTTGCCCTACCAAAAACTTGCCATACACCGGTAACACCCTGTTTAACTGAGAGCCGCTCTTTATGCCACTGTGAGTACTGATCAACCTCATACTCAAGAGGAGGTCTGGGTCCAACTAATGAAAGTTCACCTTTTAAAACATTAAAAAATTGAGGAAATTCATCAATACTTATCTTTCTTAATACTTTACCCCAAGCAGTAACTCTATCATCATTAGTTAATTTAAATTCACTTTTTCTATTACTTCCATTTATATAAACCTTAACAAATTTTTTATGCGGTTCATCATCTGAAGACATTAGCATAGAACGGAATTTTAACATATGAAAAACTTTTCCACCTTTACTAACTCTTTTCTGTATAAAAAAAACGGGGCCCTTAGATGTTAATTTGATTCCTATTGCCGCAATAATCATAAAAGGGGAAAAAATTATATTGGCGAAAATTGCCCCAATAATATCTATCAATTTCTTAAAAAAAAGATAAACCTTTGAGCGACCGCTCCATCTAAACAACACAATTGGAATGTCTTCAAAATACGCCCAATAATCCACCTCATCAATACCGACCAAAAGCGGAGAAAACAAAATTACAGGAACCCTACCTTTAAAATATAAAAGGTGTTT
>CAZRYJ010000054.1:0-11948 GCA_964604245.1 uncultured bacterium
TTTTTGTAATGAATCGACTTCGAGGTAGCGCGAATGAAGCTTTAAGTTTTGGGCAGAGTAGAGCAAGAGAGATACGCTTTACCTCTGTAGATGTTACATTTGAAAATGTAGCGGGTGTTGATGAAGCCAAACAGGAATTACAGGAAATTGTTGAATTTCTTAAAAATCCTTCTAAGTTTAAGAAATTGGGGGCTCAAATTCCAAAGGGTGTTTTACTGGTTGGCGCGCCGGGTACAGGAAAGACTCTCCTGGCAAGAGCTGTTGCCGGTGAATCGCGAGTTCCTTTTTATTCCATAAGCGGTTCGGATTTTGTGGAAATGTTTGTGGGAGTTGGCGCTTCCAGAGTCAGGGATTTATTTAAGAAAGCAAAAATAAATACTCCATGTATAGTTTTTATTGATGAGATAGATGCGGTTGGTCGTCACAGGGGAGCCGGAATTGGAGGAGGACATGATGAGCGAGAACAAACACTGAATGCTTTACTTGTAGAAATGGATGGTTTTGATCCCAATCAGGGTATTATTATAATTTCTGCGACGAATAGACCCGATATACTTGATCCTGCTTTGCTTAGACCCGGTCGTTTTGACAGGAGGGTTGTTGTTCCTATGCCTGATATGAAAGGGAGGGAAGCTATACTTAAGGTTCACACGGAAAAAATACCTTTAGTCGATGGCTTAGATTTATCCGTATTTGCTAAAACTACTCCCGGTTTTAGTGGAGCGGATATCCAAAATCTATGTAATGAAGCAGCTTTAATTGCGGCCTCACGAGGAAAAAACAAGGTCGAAAGTGAAGATTTTGATGAAGCAAAAGATAAAATTTTAATGGGAACGGAAAGAAAGTCGATGATACTCTCTGAGGAAGAAAAGGAGCTTATCGCATACCATGAGGCAGGGCATACTCTTGCTTCACTTTTTACCGAGAAAAGTGATCCTATACATAAAGTGACGATAATACCGCGAGGCGCATCACTTGGTTTGACTCAATCGTTACCTCTTGATGATAAGAGAACTTATTCTAAAGAGTATCTTGAAGCAAGCTTAATCGTTTTGCTCGGGGGAAGAGCAGCAGAAGAGTTAAAGTTCAAATCAGAAACCACCGGCGCAGGTAATGACCTTCAAAACGCAACTGAGATAGCAAGAAAGATGATATGTGAATGGGGGATGAGCGATAGTATCGGTGCTGTTACTCTTGAAGGAGGTACTGACGGTATTTTTTTGGGCAAACATCTTGCTAGAGAAAGGGATTATTCCGAAGATACTGCTCGTCAGGTCGACCTTGAAATTAAAAAATTTGTAGAAAAAGCTCACAGCTCGGCGAGAAGCATTATGAAAAAGAATAAAACCAAACTGGATAAAATTGCAAACGCTCTTCTTGAAAGGGAAGTTCTTTCGGGTGAAGAAGTTAGAGAAATCGTTTATGGATCAAAAAAGAATAGAAAAAGCAATAAGAGAAATAATTAAAGCTATTGGAGACGACCCGAATAGAGAGGGTTTAAAGCGTACACCACAGAGGGTGGCTAAGATGTATTCGGATGTTTTTAAAGGTATAAATGAAAAACCGGAGAAAGCAATAAGAGTTTACAGTACTCCGCATTATGATGAAATTATAATACTAAAGGATATATCTTTTTATTCTTTTTGCGAACATCATCTTTTGCCTTTTTTTGGTAAAGCCCATATAGCTTATATACCGAAGGATGATAAAATAACCGGTTACTCGAATTTGGTGGATATAGTTCAAATTTATTCCGAGCGTCTTCAAATACAAGAAAGAATGACTGCCCAAATCGCTGATTCTATAATGAATGTATTAAAGCCTATGGGGACCCTTGTGATTTTGGAAGCCCGACAACTTTGTCTTGAAATCCAGGGGTTTAAAAAAATAGGACAGAAAACTGTAACTTCTGCTATAAGAGGAGCCTTTAGAAAGGAAACGACCCGTCTTGAGGCTTTAAATCTTATTGGTTATGAGAGTTAAAAAGAAATCAATCAAAACTTTAAGTGATGCGGAAAAGGCTATGAAAACTGTGGGCGTTTATAATGACGTTCAGGAAGTGATGGCTGAAAAGACCCTTTTTCAGGTATTGGAAATAGATGATGTTTCTTCTGCTGCTGCCAATATCATAAAACAGGTTGCAATTTCGCGTGGTAGTGATGCTGTCGTCAACCAAAATGTTATAGTAAACAATGTTGAGAAGTCCACAGTACTCCTTCCCGGAACGGTGCGAGAATTGAAGTTGATTTCTGAGGAACTGAAAAAACAACCTTTTGGATTACCTGAAGTTGGTGATAAAATATTTCAGATATTAAGAGCTGATAAACCTTTAGGGGAATTTTCAATCATGGGTGTTCTTAACGTTACTCCTGATTCCTTTTCTGACGGTGGGGATTATTTTTCCGAGAAAGACGCTTCACAGCGTTTTGAAGAAATAGAAAAAGAAGGAGCTGATATTATAGACGTTGGTGCTGAGTCTTCAAGACCGAGTTCTGCCCGTTTGGAAGTTCAGGAAGAGTTAAACAGATTGAAAATGGTTTTTCCGTTATTTAAAAAGACTTCTATAACGATTTCAATAGATACTTATAAATCTAAAGTGGCTGAAGTCGCATTATCTAAAGGAGCCACAATTGTTAACGATATATCTGCGCTTCGAATGGATAAGGAAATGATAGATGTCGTGCGTAATTATGATTCCAAAGTAGTTCTTATGCATATGAAAGGATCGCCTGAAACAATGCAGGAAGAGCCTTATTATAATAATGTTATGAAGGAGATAGGAGAATTTTTTGAAGAAAGAATAGATTTTTGTTTGTCAAACGGTATTGGTGAAGATAAAATAATATTGGACCCGGGAATAGGATTCGGAAAAAGACAGACGGATAATTTAACAATTTTATCAAAATTGGAAGAATTCACTTCATATGGGTTTCCGATTCTTATAGGCACTTCAAGAAAATCATTTATTGGAAGAATAACCGGTGACGAGGCGACTGAAAGACTCAATGGTTCGCTCGCTAGTGCAATTTATTCTTATTTGAAAGGAGCTTCGATCTTCAGAGTACATGACATTAGACAAACCATTAATGCCCTTTCGGTTATTTCTGCTATTTTGGAGGAAGAATGATTGATTTTTCCTGGTTAGATGCTCTTGATATTGTTATTGTAGCGACACTTATTTTTATGATTATAAGATTTTTTGCCAACACAAGATCGATACCTATGCTTTCAGGACTTATGCTTATTTTGATTCTTGCTATTATAAGTAACGTACTGAATCTTCCAACAATGAAAATTATTATGCGTGGACTGCGAGATCTTTGGATAATTGTATTTATTATAATTTTCCAACCTGAGATAAGAAGAGCGCTTATTAGTCTCGGGAAATCAAGTAAGCTCGGTTATTTTATTCAAGAAGATATTGAAACCGTGTCGGAAGAAGTTAGTAAGGCTATTATTCAACTTTCTGATAAGAGAATTGGGGCTTTAATTGCTGTAGAAAGAAAGGTTCCTCTTGATTCTTATATACGAACAGGAATTAAGATGGAGGCGGTTGTTTCTTCGGACCTTCTGGTTTCGATATTTTCGATATATTCACCTCTTCACGATGGAGCGGTGATTATACAGGAGGATTATATAGTTGCGGCGAAAAGCATATTGCCTTTGACTGATCATCCCGATTTGAGCCCCACGTTGGGAACAAGACACAGAGCAGCTATCGGTCTTACGGAAGAAACGGATTCAATATGTCTGGTTGTATCGGAAGAAACAGGTTCGATATCTATGGCTGTAGGGGGAGACTATTACGGTGATCTGGATATTAAAGAATTGAAATCCACTATACAGGATATGTTGAAAAAATAGTCAACTTTATTAATAAGGAGAGCTTTTTTGTTAATTAATAAATTATTAAGAAAGGAAGTAATTGGGTTTTCATCCGTCTTTATTGTTTTATTTTCAGTATATCTGTACACAATTGCTCCTACTGTTTCACTCTGGGATTGTGGAGAATTCATAGCCTGTTCTCACATTTTAGGAGTTGCTCATCCTCCGGGAACGCCTTTTTACGTTTTAATGGGGAGAGTGTTTGATATTTTTCTCCCTTTTAATGAAGTTGCAAAGAGAATAAATTTTATTTCCGTTCTTTGTGGTGCCCTAGCCGGAGGGTTTCTTTACCTTATTATTCTTAAAGTATTAAGCAGATTTAAGGAAAATAAAGATAAAGAACTTTCCCTTGGTAGTAACTTAATAGCAATATTTTCGTCTATTGGTGCCGGTTTCTGTTTTACTGTTTGGGATAGTTCTGTTGAGGCCGAAGTATATGCTGCTTCACTTCTCATACTTACAATGGGTGTATGGATGATTCTTCGCTGGGATGTTAACAGAAGAAAGACAGGCAACAATAATTTACTGCTTCTTTTAATTTACTTATTGGCTTTATCTTTCGGTATTCATTTACTGCCGTTACTTTTATTACCGGGAATTTTAGTATTTATACTTTTAACAGATTGGAAAGTATTCAAAAATCCAAAGCTAATCTCTGCTGCGCTTTTACTTATCGTTGTAGGAGTATCTACCTATCTGTATTTAATAATAAGGGCACAAGCAAATCCGGCTATAAATGAATCGGACCCTACAACCTGGTTGAAATTATGGGATGTAATATCTAGAAAACAATACGGAAGTGATAATATATTCATCAGACACACTTCCTGGGAAACCAATTTAAGTACAATCCCTGCATTTTTCGAACAGCTTAAGGTGTTCTTTAAGTATTTTTCATGGCAATTTTTACCATATCCGAGAGAAATTACGAATATTTTACTTCGCAATATATCGGTAATTGGAACCTGGTTATATGTTTTAATCGGTTTGGGGGGTATGTTTGTACATTTCAAAAAAGACAGAAAATCTTTTTACTTAATTTTTATACTTTATATACTTGTGACCATAGGATTGGTTATTTACTTAAATCATGAATTTTCTCCTTCAGATCCCAATCCGGCGCATCAACCGAGGGAACCGAGAGAAAGGGATTATTTCTGGAGTTCCGGCTTTTTCTTCTTTATGTTTTATGTGGCTCTTGCATTGTATTGGGCTTATGAACAATTGAAAAAAAAGAAAGTCGCTTTCGGATGTTGTGTAGTTACCTTGAGTTTTGTTATTGGGTTTATTCCTTTAATTTCAAACATAAAAAGTCACGCAAACAGAAGAGAAAACTGGATTGCTCATGAGTATGCTTATAATCTTCTTGTAAGCCCTGAAGAGAATTCCATTCTTTTTACCAACGGAGATAATGATACATTTCCGCTCTGGTTTTTTCAGGAGGTAAAAGGATTTAGAAAATTTGACTCTCAAAATAAAAAAGGAGTTCGGGTAGCATGCATTGCGCTCATGAATACCACTTGGTATATAAGACAGCTTAAGGCCGACGGAATACCAATGGATTTCGATTCTCCTTTTAGAGGAACCAATGTGGAAACTGCATATTTAAGAGAAAGGAGAAATGAAAAAATAGATCTGGAATTCGGAGACTGGGTTATAGAAAGCCTTCCATATTTAAGGACGAAGGATGGAAAGATAATTCAACGTAAAGAAATTACCATTCGCAATATTATTCTTTCCTCTCAGGGTATAAAACCAACATTTACTGCACTGACACTACCGCACGATTCTTTTGTCGAGAAGTATATAAAAGATGATTTTAATCCTTCTATAAATATTTATTTCTCCGCTACAGTATCTCCTGGTAATAGAAACTGGTTGAACAGCCATTTGTTGTTGGAAAGTTTTCTCTTTAAACTGGTAAAAGATAAAGTTGAAAATACGTTGGACATTTCTCGTTTTCTTGATTTATTCGAGAATAAATTGGATTTTAGTTCAATAAGTAATCCCAATGTTTATATAGGGCCTTCCGAGGAAAGAATAATACAAAATTATGTATCTGTTCTTTACCAGTTTGGGTTTAATCTAAGAAAAGAGGTTTTGCCTTCCAGTATGTTTTTAAATATTAAAAAAGACAAACTGAATTTAAGTGAAGAAAATAAAAAGAAACTTAAGGAATCCGCCCGATTGCTTGAGTTATGTATAAAATTTACTAAAGATAATGCGTTGTTAGTAATGATATTTAATGAATTGAGATATCTTTATTTTATTTCCGGGAAGCCTGATAGTTTAGCAGTTCTCGTTGAAGAACTTATAGATAAAGGAGATTTATCCATACTGCACTTTTTTAAAGGACAGTTATTATTGGATGAATTGGCGATGAATAAAGATATTCCGGAGGAAGAAAGAAGGATAATGGGACAAACAATAGAAGATGAGTTCAAAAATTTAGTAGGATTCTCAGAAAGAGAATCGATAAATGGTTATATAGGATTGTTGGATTTGTATACGGAAATAGGAGAAGATTATAAGAAGGAAGAATTAATTAAAGAGTTATTGAAGGAAAAGCAAATTTTCAGTAATGTTTTTATGTACAATTATAATTTTAAAAATGATACTGCAATGTCAATTTATTTGTTAAAAAAATGGTTGGAGGTAAATAGAGATGATAAAGAAGCATCTAATTTGCTTAACTCTCTTGGTGTTAATTTTAACAATTAATGGATGTAAAAGAGTTTCGCTTCCTCATTCGATAGGCGCCAGGGATTCGGTGATTCTTATTGCTCCTGATATCTTCCAGGTGGATTCATTTATTAATGTTTTAGAAAAAGCTGAATATTATCCAACAGAAGAAAATATTTTCAATGTAGAGATAGTTAGTTTGTCTGAATTCGATCGTTATAAATTCTGGAGGAATATAGTTGTTGTAGGTAACTCCGGAGAAAGCTACATGGATGATTTATTAGGTGAAGAGGCAAAACAGGAACTTAAAAAAGGAGCTCAACTTTTTTTAGAGAAAGATATGTGGGTTAGACTTCAGACCGTAATAGTGATAGCTGGAGAGAATACTGAGGAAATTCAAAAACTTCTTGACCGTTCATCAGAGACTATTTATAGGATTATTAGAGAGGAAGAAAAAGCGAGATTTACAAAAGTAGTTTATATGAGTGGATATCAGGAAAAAGAGACCGATAGAATGGAGAGCTTATTAGGTGCATCATACAAACTTCCATTGGGATATAAACTGGTGAAGAATGAAGATGACTTCTTGACTTATGCAAGAAAAAACCCCGATAGAATGGTTACTCTTTTATCGAGAACCAGTGCTATAAAAGATCCAATAAAATTTCGTGATAGTCTTTTTTCAAAATACTTTAATGGAGATAAAGTTTATAGGGATAGTATTGCTGTAAACTCAGCGGGAAAAGAAAATGAATTTCTGAGATTGATTTCATTAGATACTATAAAATTCAAGAATATAAAAACACTTCAACTAAAAGGTGTTTGGATAAATGAGAAAGTTAAGGGAGATCCAATGGGAGGGCCTTTTGTCAGTTATATCTTCAAAAAAGAGGGGATATGGTATTTTCTTGATGGGCATGTGTTTGCACCGGGCAAAAAGAAATGGCCTTTTCTTGAGGAAGTGGATATCATACTTAATACATTTAAAAGGGAATTTTAGATGGATGATTTTGGGAAAAAAATATTAAACAGGGTCCATGAGACTATAATAGGTCAGGATAAAATAATTGAATTGTTGTTATTGTCTGTCCTTTCGGAGGGGCATTGTTTGATTGTTGGTGTGCCTGGATTAGCTAAGACTCTGTTAGCAAGCACATTGGCCAGGGTCCTTGGTTTAACCTTTTCACGGATACAATTTACACCGGATTTAATGCCAACTGACATAACCGGAACTGAAATTATACAGGAAGATAAAAAAAGAGGTAGGTTTTTTAATTTTATAAAAGGACCTGTATTTGCAAATTTTGTTTTAGCTGACGAAATAAATAGAACACCTCCTAGAACCCAATCGGCTTTGCTTGAAGCAATGCAAGAAAAAAGAGTTACTTACGGAAGAGAGGTTTATCCTATTGAGTCTCCTTTCGTTGTTGTTGCAACTCAGAATCCTATTGAACAGGAGGGAACTTATCCCCTTCCGGAAGCTCAACTTGACCGTTTTATGTTATCCTTAAAAATAAGTTATCCCCGGGAAAAAGAGGAAAAAGATATAATTGCCAGTCCGCCAAGAAGTTTTTCCTCGGAGATCGAGAGGGTTACTAATTCAAAAGAATTACTTAAATTCCAGAATGTAATTAAATCAATACCTGCAAGCAAGAAAATAGTAGATTTTATTGCAAAACTTCTGAGTAATTCCAGACCCGAGATGAGTAAAATTGAATTTGTTAAGAAATATGTTGAATGGGGTGTAAGCCCAAGAGGAGGACAATATCTGTTAGCAGGTGCTAAGGCAAGGGCATTTATCCATGGAAGACCAACGCCTTCAATGGAAGATGTTAAGAGTATTGTCCACTCTGTCTTTGATCATAGGATAATTATTAATTTTCTGGCTGAGGCGGATGGTGTATTACCGGAAAATGTAACAGAAGCGATTTTAAATGAGACGAATTAATTTTGAATCTGAACTAAGAAGTGTTTTCAGAGAAATTGGAAGAATTGCCAAGGAAATGGGGTATTCTGTGTATCTTGTGGGAGGTCCTGTACGTGATATCCTGTTTGGAAGGGCATTCCAGGATATTGATATTGTATGTATTGGCAATGCCGTTAAATTAGCTAAGGTTTTCAGTAAGAAAATTGGCGGTAAACTTATTTATAGGCGTTGTTTTCCTAACGCTACGGTTGAATGGGTAGATTCTTCAAAAATCGATTTTGTAACTGCTCGTAGTGAAGTATATCCTAAGAACAAGGTTGCCCTTCCAAAAATTCGTAGAACAAAGGATCTAATAGTTGACCTTAAAAGGAGAGATTTTACCGTTAATGCTATAGCAGCGGATTTAAATCCTGCTGCTTTTGGTAACTTAAAGGATCCGTTTAATGGTCTTTTGGATTGTCAAAAGAAGCTTCTCCGAGTTCTCCATCCCGATAGCTTTAAGGAAGATCCTACCAGAATTTTCAGAGCTATAAGATTTTCTATGGAGCTTTCTTTTGATATAGAAGAAAAAACAAAGAAGTATCTTTATAGGGACTTGAAGTTTTTAAAATATTTGACGCCGGAAAGACTATGGAAAGAGATAAGATTATCCTTGAAGGATGGTTCAGATGTTTTGAACTATTTGAAAAAATATGGTGTTTTAAAAGTATTGGGTTTTTCCTATCCGGGACAGGGATTTTTAGAAAGAATTGATGTGGGATCAATACAATTTGGTGTAAATCCTATTGATACTCTAATAATGGCACTTATCGAGAAAAAATCTGTTAGCAAATATACTTTTGAGAGGAGTTTTATTCGGCAAGTTAAATGTGTAAAAGAGCTTGATAGTAAGGCACTAAGGGCTATAAAAGTCGTACATAAGCTGTTTCAACTTGAAGATTACTCTTTGTTGTATTTGTTTGCCAGATATCCTAAAAACTCAATAATAATTGAGAATTTCTTTGATAATAGAGAAAAACTCAAACCTGAGTTGAGCGGGGAAGATATTAAAAAATTGGGGGCGAAGGAAAGTCCTGAAATCGGAAAATTAATGAAGCGAATAATAGAAGGAAGATGGATTGGAAAGATTTCCGATAAAAAAGGAGAAATAGAATTGGTAGAGAAGTATTTAGGAGGTAGAGATGTCAGTTGGTAAGTTGAGAGAATGGGTGGGGAAACTCGGGAGGTATATTTGAAACGGATAAAAAGCAAAATTTATTAGTTGAATTACAGGAAAAAAGTAGAAAAAAAAATTTCTGGGATGATCCCCAAAAAGCAAAACAAACCATGAAACAAATTCAAGAAACAGAATCTTTGATTACGGAGTGGGAAAAGTATAAGGAAAATGTAGAATATCTTTGTGAATTAGAAGGTATCGGTGAAAGTGTTGAACTTATAGAGAAGGAAGAAAATAAAATAAGAGATAACTTAAAAGATTTTGAATTGAGGATTGTTCTTTCAGAAGAAAATGATAGGAAAGATGCTGTATTATCGATACATCCGGGTGCTGGAGGTACCGAATCTTGTGATTGGGCTTCTATGCTTTTCAGGATGTACACAAGATGGATAGAGGATAGAGGCTTTAAGTATAAAATTATAGATTATCAAAAGGGAGATGAAGCAGGTTTAAAGGATGTGACTATGGAAGTAAAGGGTGATTATGCTTATGGATATTTAAAGGCTGAACGTGGAATTCATCGTTTGGTTCGTATTTCTCCCTTTGATTCGGCGGCGAGAAGGCATACTTCATTTGTCTCGGTTTTTGTATATCCTCTTGTAGAAGATGATGTTGATATAGAAATAAAAAGTGAAGACATAGAATTGGAAACTTTCAAAGCTTCCGGTCCCGGAGGACAGCATGTAAATAAATCTAATACAGCTGTGCGTTTAATACATAAACCAACTAATATTGTGGTTACCTGTCAAAGCGAACGTTCTCAGATGCAGAATAGAGTTATTGCGGAAAGGATTTTAAAATCAAAACTATATCAAATGCGGTTGGAGGAATTGGAAAAAGAAAAACAAAAGATGGAAAAAAATAAAAAAGATATAGAATGGGGGCATCAAATAAGATCATATATACTACATCCTTATCAGAAAGTAAAGGATCATAGAACTGGCACGGAAATAGGCGATGCAAAAAAAGTACTTGACGGCTATATCGATGTGTTTATAAGAGATTATTTGCGATCGGAGGCAAGCAAGAATGCAGAATAAAATTTTAGTTACCGGTGGTGCGGGGTTCATAGGTTCTCATCTTGTAGATAGATTGATTTCTATGGGTTTTGAAGTTTTGATTATCGATAACCTTTTAAGCGGCTCAGAGAAAAATTTAAATAAGAAGGCGGAATTTTTAAAAAAGGATATTTGTGATGAGGATATATATTCTGTCTTAGAAAAATATTCTCCTTCTTTTATTTTTCATCTTGCGGCTCAAATAGATGTAAGGAAATCCTTAGAGAAACCTATGTGGGATGAAGGGATAAACATAAGGGGAACGCTAAACCTATTGGAAGCCGCTAGTAAAACAGGAATAAAAAAGTTTATTTTTTCTTCGACGGGTGGAGCTATTTACGGTGAAGCAAAATATGCGGATGAAAAATTATTACCAGCACCCTTATCCCCATATGGTGTGACTAAGCTAACCTGCGAGCATTACCTAAGAGTTTATTCGCAGTGGAAAAACGTACCTTTTACCTGTTTACGCTATGGAAATGTATATGGTCCCAGACAGGATCCATACGGCGAGGCGGGTGTTGTTGCAATATTTTGCAACCAGTTAATAAAAGAAAAGAAATCAGTGTTGTACGGTCATGGCACGATGGTACGGGATTATATTTACGTTTCGGATGTAGTAGAGGCAAATATTCTTTCTATGGATAGGGGGGACGGAGAAATATACAATATTGGCACAGGTAAACCTACTACGGTGCAGGTGCTTTTTTCAATGTTAAAGGATATTTCCGGAAAAGATTCCAAACCCGATTTAGCAGAAGCACGAAAAGGAGAAATTTCGGAAGTTTATCTCAACTGTGAGAAAGCAAGAAACGAATTAAAATGGGAACCTAAAATTAGCCTTAAGCAAGGACTTAAAGAAACATTTAAATGGTTTGTTTAATATTTAAAATAATCTACTCTTATACAAGTTTAATTGTTGGCTTTTTATATGTTTTAGCGATTTAATAGACACATTAAATACGCTCTTAATTCTTGTTTTATACTCCAATCTTTACTTCAACCAAAACTTTTTAAAATAATGGAAAACAATAAGATACTTGCATATGATTAAAAAACATTATTGGGATTTCTTGATTTGATTGATAATTGGATAGTTGTCAGAGTTTAATATACACATTTACTTTTCTAATGGAGTTTTACTCCGTAGAAAGGAGGTGATCCAGCAGCGCCTTCCGGC
>CAZRYJ010000055.1:0-11938 GCA_964604245.1 uncultured bacterium
TGGGTTGATTTTTAGCTTTTTTTTATTAGAATTACACGGATAAACAATAATTATTAAAACTGTAGGTCCGAGGAGGGTCTTATGAGTTCCGGTAAAGGGAAAATATGGATTGATGGCAAGTTCGTCGATTGGGACGACGCAAAAATTCACGTCCTCTCTCACGTTATACATTATGGGTCGAGCATCTTTGAGGGAACCCGATGTTATAACACAAAGAAAGGCTCTGCCATTTTCCGACATAATGAACATATTAGAAGATTTTATGATTCCGCAAAAATATATCGGATGAAAATTCCTTACACGCAAGAGGAATTCGGAAAAGCCATTATCGAAACCATCAGAATAAACAAACAAAAAGAATGTTACATAAGACCCTTTGCGTTCAGAGGTTATGGACCCATGGGAGTTAACCCTCTAAAGAATCCGCTTCATTGCGCGATCGCCGTTTGGGAATGGGGAACATACCTTGGAGAGGGCGTTCTTGAGAAAGGAATATCCGTTCAGGTTTCTTCATGGAACCGTTTTGCCCCAAATACGATGCCTTTTCTTGCAAAAGCCGGCGGCAATTATCTCAATTCCCAGTTGATTAAAATGGAAGCGGCTATGAATGGTTTTGATGAAGGAATAGCTCTGGATACATTCGGATATGTTTCCGAAGGTTCGGGCGAAAATATATTTGTTGTCAGAAACAATGTTATCTATACGCCACCTTCAAGCTCGGCTATACTTCCGGGTATTACACGCCACAGTGTTTTCACTCTCGCAAGAGACCTCAATTTGAGAATCGAGAAACACCTCATGCCGCGAGAGTCACTATATATAGCAGATGAAATATTCTTTTCAGGTACGGCGGCAGAGATAACGCCTGTTACGAAAGTTGACAATATCGAAATCGGAGACGGGAAAAGAGGACCAATCACAAAGAAACTGCAGGATGAATTTTTTGGCATCATAAAAGGCGAAAAAGACGATCGCCATAACTGGCTGACTTTCGTTTACGATTGAAAAGTTTAAATATCACACAAAGGCACATAGGCGCTGAGAATAAAAAATCAAAACCTTTGTGATCTTTGTGTGTTTTTTTGTATAAATAAAAAAATAAAACTTGGAGGGGTGTGGATGAGGCTCTGCGTTCTTTGCGTCTCTGCGGTTAAACAAAAGGAGGTTAAAATGAAAAGAATTCTTTCGGGTTTACTTTTAATTTCCCTTATCTCAATTATTTCATGCTGTAATACAGAAGACTCGGTCGGGAAGACCCAAATAGAAATTCCAAACGAGAAAGAATTAATGGAAAAATACGGGTCAAAAGATTTAACAGAAGAAGTGATTGACAGTATTGTCAAATCAATTAAATGGACTACAAACAAAAAGGCTAAACCTCTCGGGAGTAAAAGAGCTAGAAAAGGTGGTCCTTTAAGAATGGGTAGTGCTTTATATCCGACTAATTTACGGACTTACGGTCCTAATTCCAACTATGTTATAAACACTTATATTAACCAGATCGTACACGAAACGCTTCTACGGATTGACCCCGTATCTTTAGAATACATGCCCGGACTCGCTGATAAATGGTCGATTACTGATGATAAAAAAACTTTTTTCTTTCATATCGATGAACGCGCTAACTGGCATGACGGAACACCGGTTACATCTTTTGATATTGTAGCTACCTGGGATTTTTTGGTTGATGACGGATTGAAGGATCCTTTCACGCAGGATCTGATGAAAAAATTTGAACGTCCTGTAGCTCTTGGAGCACAAATTGTGATGATTAAACCAAAAAAGACTGGATGGCAGGAATTTTTGAATTTTAGCGCTATAGATTTTTTAGTTTTACCCCAACATATATTAAAAGATTTATCGCCTGAAGAATATTTAAAAAAATATAATGATAAATTGCTGCTCGGTTCGGGACCGTACCAGTTCGAAAAAGCCACTCCAAATCAGGATATCACTCTAAAAAGAAATCCAAATTGGTGGGGTATAAAGATATCTTTAAATCAAGGATTATATAACTTTGATGAGATTAAATACATTTTTTATACGGATGAAACGGTACTGTATGAAAAATTAAAAAAAGGTGATATTGATATTCTTTGTGTTAAAGTAGCACGTAAATGGGTTAGAGATTTTGCACAGGAAAAAATCCCCGCAATGAAGAACAATCATATTATTAAGCAGAAAATCTTTACTAACGCTCCACAAGGTCTCTCCGGATTTTATTTTAACTTAAGAGAAGAACCTTTTAACGATAAAAAAGTTAGGAAAGCAGTTTGCTTACTCTTCAATAGAGAAGAAATGATGGATAAACTTTTTTTTAATGAATATAAAATCCAGGATTCTCATTTCCCTAATTCCCTTTATGAAAATAAAAACAACCCTAAAATCAGGTATAATCCCGAGGAAGCAATTAAACTTCTCGAACAAGCGGGATATTCACAGAAAAATTTAAACGGGGAAGGGTATATAGTAAAAGACGGTAAAGTTTTTGAGTTCGATTTGAATGTCATATCAAGTCGTGACTCACGCATAGAAACCTTATTTCAGGAGGAGCTTAAGAAGGCTGGAATAAAGGTTAATTTAAAAAAGGTCACCTGGGCACAGCACATGAAAGACTTAGATGAAAGAAATTTTAAAGTTTTAGGAGGGGTCAAATTTACCTCAACTCCTTTTCCTCCTCCGGAGGAGCATTACCATTCAAAATTCGCGGATAAAAAGAACACCAATAACATATGGGGTTTTAAAAATAAGAGAGTAGACCAGATATGTGAAGAATATAATAAAGAATATGATTTAAAAAATAGAATAAAACTTATTCAGGAACTCGATTCCATAGTAACAAACGAGTATACCACAATATTAAACTGGTACAGCGATAATGTAAGAATTTTATACTGGAATAAGTTCGGAATGCCTGAGTTCGTTTTAGCCGGTGTTTTTTATGATAGCTGGGTAGCTACCGAGGAAACGCAATCAGTTATTGCCTTCTGGTGGTACGACGAAGAAGCTGATACGGCTTTGCAAAACGCTATAGAGAATAACCTTCCTCTACCGCCAAAACCCACTGAAGTCAGATATTGGGAGAAATATAGGTAGCTAAAGTTCTGGGTAAACCCAGAACGACCGAAGACCGCCGACGGAAGACGGGTAAAACAAACCCAAAATCTTGTGTTAATCTTGTGGAATCTCGTGGTTTACTTTGTGGGGAGGTGATGGGTTGACGATTCACTCAAAAAACATAATATTGCGTAATGAAAGAATTCAATGTTTTAAGATTCTTTAAGGAAAGGAATACTACGCGATGATTTATAAAGTATGTCCAACAAAAAGGTATTTCTTTTTTTTATTAATTTTCTCTTTCCTTATCCCCTACTGCGATAAAAAAACTTCTTCTGCTGGGGCGAAAACCACTATAACCGAAGAAGAATTAATGCAAAAATACGGACCAAAAGATTTAACGGAAGCAGAAATTGATAGTATTATTAAATCTATTGAATGGACAACAAACAATAAAGGGATTATTCTTGGGGACAAACACGCAAAAAAAGGCGGTACATTAAATTTCGGGAGTTTTGGTTATCCCGCAACTTTAAGAAGCTATGGCCAAAACTGTACTTATCTTTTAAACTCAATCTTACGATCCCTTGTATACGAAACACTTCTTAAAATAGATCCTGTAACACTTGAATATCTTCCTTCTCTTGCGGATAAATGGTGTATAACCGATGACAAAAAAAACTATTTTTATCATATAAATCCCGAAGCACGCTGGCAGAACGGCAAGTCCGTTACTGCTTTCGATGTTGTTGCCACATGGGACCTTGTTGTGCATGATGATCTAAGGGAACCTGTATGGCAGGGAATGTTTTTAAAATTTAAACGACCCGTCGCTCTCACTAAAGAAATTGTGATGATACAGCCCGTCGAGCCTTCATGGAGAGCTTTTTTTAATATCAGCACAGAAGAATTTTACATATTGCCGGAACAAATAATAGGAAGAATACCTCCTTCTGATTACATAAAAGACTATAACAATAAGATGGTTCTTGGCTCAGGCCCATATGTTTTCGAAAAAGCCAGTCCAAATGAATTTATCATCTTAAAAGGAAATACTTCCTGGTGGGCAAAAGCCTTACCTCTTAATATATACCTTTTCAACTTCGAGAAGGTTCGCTTTCTTTTTTATCCCGAGGAAACAGTTATGGGTGAAAAATTTAAAAAGGGAGATGTGGACATAATCCTGGTAGAAAGACCGCTTATTAAAAAATGGGCGGAAGAATACACTCCTGATAAAATGAAAGAGATAAAATATAACCATATCATAAAGCAGCGAGTTTATATCACCTTACCTTTTGTAAATGGCTTTTATTTCAATATGAGGGAAGCACCCTTTAATGATATAAGAGCAAGAAAAGCCATCACTCTACTTTTTAACAAAAAGCTAATGCTTGATAAATTCTATCATAATGAATTTATATATATGGATTCATATTTTGCCGGGCTTCCCTGCGAGAACACAAAGAATCCTAAAATAAGATACAATCAGGAAAAAGCTATTAAATTATTGGAAGAAGCCGGTTATTCTCAGAAAAACTTAAACGTTGATGGGTATATTGTTAAAGATGGAAAAGTCTTTGAAATAACATTGAACTTTTACAGAACCGACGATACACGGGTAGAAACTTTGCTCCAGGAAGATTTTAAAAAAGTCGGTATCAAACTTAATCTAAAGAGAGTTACATGGGCTACAAACTTAAAGGATCTTGATGAATTTAATTTTAAAATGATAGGGCTCCGTTTCACAATCGAGATATTTCCAAATTCCGAACTTGCTTACCACTCAAAATTTGCCGATAAGAAAGGTTCATTTAATCTCTGGGGGCTTAAGGACAAAAAAGTCGACGAATTACTGGATACATATTACCAGGAATATGATTTAAAAAAGAGAACAAAAACACTTCAACAACTTGATTCCATACTTGTAAGTAAATATATGACAGCTCTGCTATGGTATGAAGACAATATGAAAATACTATATTGGAATAAATTCGGAATGCCCCAGTTCGGGCTATCACAGACAGATTATAACGGACTTATAAATTACAAACCATACTGGCCAATAATAGCCTTCTGGTGGATTGATGAAGATCTCAACGAAAAACTAAAAAAAGCAAAAAACAAAGAAATCATGCTGCCGGCAAAACCTTATGAGCTTAAGACATGGCAAGAACTGAAAGAGAGATACAAAGAATGATTAACTATTTTATCCGCCGGCTTTTAATGATAATTCCAACGTTCTTAGGTGTTACATTTATCGTTTTCACAATTACGAGGTTTGCTCCCGGAGGACCCGTCGAGATGGCAATCCTCAGATATAAACAAATGCAGATGGAAGGTGGCGGTGGGGCAATGGGAGCCCATGGCACGGCAATATCTGAGGAAATGGTAGAAAAATTGAAAATAATATACGGGTTTGATAAACCTTTTTATATTTCGTATTTACTCTGGCTCGGAAACGTCGTCCAATTTGACTTAGGAGAATCTTACACGTACTCAAAACCTGTATGGGAGGTAATAAAAGCTCGTTTTCCGATTTCTCTTCGATTCGGAGTTGCGGGCTTTTTGCTGGCATACCTTGTTTGCATACCCTTGGGGGTTTTAAAAGCAATCAAGCACGGATCCACGTTTGATTTTACAAGTTCCGCTGTTGTTTTCATAGGTTATGCTATTCCGGGATGGGTCGCCGGAATTGTTCTTCTTGTTCTTTTAGGGGGAGGTTCTTTTTTCAATGTTTTTCCTCTGGGAGGAATCCATTCTATGGATTATGAAACCCTCTCTTTATGGAGTAAAATGTGGGACAATATTTATCATATGATTTTACCGGTTTTCTGTTATACTCTCGGCTCTTTTGCTTCTTTGACTATTTTAATGAAAAATTCATTGATTGAAAACCTCGGCAAAGATTACGTCAGGACCGCTTTCGCGAAAGGTTTATCCGAGAAAACAGTCATTTTTAAACACACCCTGCGTAATTCTCTAATCCCAATCGCCACCGGTCTTGGGAGCGTTTTTTCTATTGTAATATCCGGTTCTCTATTAATCGAAAAAGTTTTTAATATACACGGATTCGGACTTCTCGGTTATAATTCAATCCTGGATAGAGATTACCCTGTGATGCTCGGAATTCTGGTTTTTTCATCCATTCTCTACATGCTTGGCAATATCTTTTCGGATTTTCTTTACTGCGTAATTGACCCTCGTATAAGGCTGGATTGAGGTTATATTAAAAAAATGCGAAAATCCTTTTTTTCACCCCTATTTATTAAAAGAATAAAAAAGTTTAGAAGTTTTAAAAGAGGATATTATTCCCTTTTAATTATCGGTACGGCATATTTACTTTCTTTTTTCTCCGAGTTTATTATTAACGGAAACGCTCTTATGGTTAAATTTGACGAAAAAAAATTCATAACCCTTTACAGTGATGTTTCTTTAAAAAAAGAAATATTTTCAAAATCGATTAAAGCAAAAGAAGATTATTTTGAATACAAAACCCTTCTTGGCGGCGATACCCTTAATTCGAAAAACGAAAAACTGCTCTCTTTAAAATCAAAACACGAACTATACGATAGAATAAAAAAAGATTTTGACAACCATCGTACTTTAAAAAATATCTTCAAAGAGCAAAAACGCGGGGATTGGGTACTTCTTGCCCTTTATCCATACGGACCCAACGAAAATTTACTTGATGAAATGGGAGATAAAAATCCACCCACAGGGCCTGACGGGCAACATTTTCTGGGAACAGACGATAGAGGGAGAGACGTTTTTGCAAGACTGGTATACGGGTTTCGTATCTATATGTCGTTTTCTTTGCTTTTGACTCTGACAAGCTATATCATCGGGATACTATTCGGAGCGATTCTCGGCTATTACGGCGGGAAAGTGGATTTTCTGGGTCTTCGATTCATCGAAATTTGGGCTTCGATTCCTTTTCTTTTTACGGTAATGGTTATCTCTTCTATCATGATTCCTGATTTTACAATACTGGTTGTAATTCTCTCGTTGTTTTACTGGATATCCATGGCAAGATATATAAGAGCAGAATTCTTGCGCGAAAAATCCAAAGATTACGTGCAGGCTGCTATGGCTATTGGTGTGAGCGACAGAAGAATAATCCTCTCCCATATTCTGCCAAATTCCCTGACCCCCGTAATTTCATTCCTGCCCTTCACCATTATTGCCGGAATAGCCGTCCTTGCGTCGCTTGATTTTTTGGGATTCGGGTTACCTGAACCAACGCCAAGTTGGGGACAGCTCTTATCACAAGGAATTTCCAATTTAAGCTCCTGGTGGCTCACTCTCTCTCCCATGGCTGCCATGTTTTTAACTCTTATTCTAATTGCATTCATAGGTGAAGCAGTTAGAGAAGCACTCGACCCGAAAATTTACTCGAGGATGAGATAGTTATAATTATGGAAAAGAAACAAAAAAACGAATTATTAAAGGTTGAAAATTTGAAGACTTATTTCATGATTGAAGAACAAAAAGCAAAGGCAGTAGATGGTCTGGACTTCCACGTTTTTGAGGGGGAATTTCTCGGAATAGTCGGAGAATCGGGTTCCGGTAAGTCGGTTACTGCTTTATCCATTTTACGTCTCATTCCTGATCCTCCCGGAAAAATTTCAAGCGGTAAAATCTTTTTCCGGGGCAAAAATTTGTTAAAGCTTTCCTGGGAAGAGATGCGAAAAATACGCGGAAACGAAATATCGATGATTTTTCAGGAACCAATGACATCTCTAAATCCTGTATTTACTGTAGGCGTTCAGATAATGGAACCTCTGATGATACACAGAAATATGAATAAGAAAGAAGCAAGAGAAGCTGCCATACAAATGCTTGAAAAAGTAGGAATTTCATCTCCTGAACTGCGGGTAGATGATTATCCTCACCAATTTTCGGGAGGAATGAACCAGAGAGCAATGATAGCTATCGCTCTTTCCTGTAATCCCAGCCTTTTAATTGCCGACGAGCCTACAACCGCACTTGATGTAACCGTACAGGCTCAAATACTTGAACTTATGACGGAAATAAAAAATAAAGAAAAGGAATCCGCAATTCTTCTGATCACTCATGACCTGGCTGTTATAGCGGAAACCTGCGATAGAGTTATGGTTATGTACGGCGGCAAAATACAGGAAGTTACAAGTACGATAAATTTATTCGAGAACCCTCTTCATCCCTACACAAAAGGTTTGATGGATTCTATTCCTTCGTTAACAAAGAAGAAAAAAAGATTAAACGCGATACCGGGTAATGTACCCGGCATCTTGAACTTACCCCCCGGTTGTCCTTTTAACCCCCGCTGTAAACACAGAATGCCTGTCTGCGAAAAGAGCGTCCCTGAATTATTAGAAGTTGAGAAAGGGCATTCTGTACGATGCCATCTTTATAACAGGGAAGGATAGAAATAATGAGCCAATTCAAGAAGAAAAGATTAAATTTGCTGGAAGAAAAAAATAAACTTATCCGGATAAACGATAAAGATAAGAAAATTTTGCTCGAAGTAAAAAATTTAAAAACACACTTCCCCGTATTAGGCGGTGTTTTCAGAAAAGTTATAGGATATATTAAAGCGGTAGACGACGTGAGTTTTTCTATAAACAAAGGAGAAGTTTTCGGGCTCGTCGGCGAAACGGGATGCGGAAAATCTACAATAGGAAAAACTCTCGTCAGGATCCTCAATCCCACTTCCGGAGATATTTTCTATTATGATGAAGAAAAACTAGAAAAGGGTAACAATCAGAGAGTGAAAATTGCCCTTCCAAAATTAAACAGAAAAGAACTCACGGCTTACCGTTCTAAAATTCAAATGATATTCCAGGACCCTTATTCTTCACTCAATCCGAGATTTACCGTAGGAGATATAATAGAAGAACCTTTAATTGTTCAGCGAGGAAAAAACATAGAAAACAAAGATATAGTAAAAGACCTTCTTCGAAAAGTTGGAATGAGCGAAGAACACATTTACAGATATCCTCATGAGTTTTCAGGGGGACAAAGACAGAGGATAGGAATCGCGCGCGCCCTGTCCACAAATCCCGAACTTATAATTGCGGACGAACCGGTTTCAGCACTCGACGTCTCGGTTCAGGCTCAAGTTATAAATTTAATGCAGGATCTGCAGGATGAATTCAACGTAACTTATATTTTTATATCTCATGACTTATCGGTAGTAAGACACATAGCTCATAGAATAGCCGTAATGTATCTGGGATACATTATGGAAATGGGTCCAGCCGAGGAAATCTATAATAATCCCCTTAATCCCTATACAAAAGTATTATTATCCGCAGTTCCTGAAGGCAATCCAAGGAAAAAAGCAAAAAAACAACCACTCAGAGGAGAAGTGCCTTCTTCCTTACATAAGCCAAGCGGCTGCGCATTTAACCCCCGCTGCCCTATTGCCCGCGACATATGTAAAAAAGAAGACCCTCTTTTCAAAGAAAAGGAAAAAGGGGTCTTTGTTAAGTGTCATTTCCCGGGTAAGTTTTAACCACAAAAAAAATTCTCACACAGAGCCACAGAGAACACAGAGAAAAGATTGCTTTATTAAACCACTAAACACACTAAAAACACGAAACCCCACCACACCAATTGAATTTGTTGTTTTAACTATAAACGCACGAAAGAAAAGAGCAATCATCACATAGAACCACAGAGACAAAAACTGGACTTTAGTTAAAACAATAAAAAATCCGTGTTTATCCGTGTGAATCCGTGGCTATTTTCTTTATTTGTGCTATTCGTGTGATTCGTTGTTACTATTTTAGTTGGTTCGTTAGGCCGTGGGATCGTTGGATCGTTAAAACAAAAAATAACTTGTGGTGGTGTGGGGCTCTGTGATCTCTGTGTTTTCTTTTTTTTCTCTGTGTCCTCTGTGTTAAAATATTTTTTTTGGAGAAGGGGGAGCGGAACTACTGCACCGCTAATACGTCTTTATTAATAGTGATAAAAGACGCCGGAGGCGAAAATGATAAAAAAATGGCTTTTTATGATTTTAACTTTTGCTTTTATTATTTCCTGCTCAAAAGTAGAGAAGACAACCGAGGCAAGGGAAGAAAGAGAGGTTTATATAAGCAGTGAAAAAGAGGTAAAAATGGATAAAATTTCTAAATCGGAAGAAGAATGGAAAAAAGAACTTCCCCCTGATGTATGCTATGTTATGAGAGGAAAAGGCACGGAAAGACCTTTTACGGGTAAATATTACAAAAATAAAGAAAAAGGAACGTATGTCTGCGCCGCCTGCGGAAACGAACTTTTTAGTTCCGATTCAAAATTCGAATCCGGAACGGGCTGGCCAAGTTTCTATGAGGCGATAGAAAAAGGCAAAATAGAAACAAAGCCGGATTCGTCAGGTGGAACCCTTAGAATAGAAGTTCTTTGCGCAAGATGCGGAGGACATCTTGGTCATGTTTTTGACGACGGACCACCTCCAACGGGGAAAAGATTCTGCATAAATTCCATATCGCTTGATTTTAAGAAGGAATAAAAAAAGGCAGGGTTGTACACCCTGCCTTTTTTATTATAACTATACTGTTCTATCTATTTAATCAAAGTGATTTTTGTACTTGTAGCACTTTTCTCATTTGCTTTTAAAACACATAAGTACACACCATTCGAGACAGGATTCCCCGAATCATCGTTCCCATCCCAGATAACGGAGTTTTTACCCGCTGACACCTGCCCGCTTGCAAGGTTCATAACGTGATTTCCAAGAATGTCATATACATCCAGGGATATATTTTGTTGGCTTGTGAGTATATATTCTATGGAGGTTCGGCTGGTGAATACGGATGGGATGGCTCCTAAAAGAGATACTTCATTCTCCACCGGGATATTTTCTTCGATACCACTCGGCCACTGACTTATATCGAACCAGGCTCCCTGGATTGGAGCATTCACATATACAATTCCGTAACTGTTTTCTGCTATGAATTCAATAGCGGGTTTAACCCTGGGTTCCACCAAACCATCGGTAAAATGCACCGTATCACTCCACACCCCGGCAGGATAATCCCTATTCCTATAAACACCATAATTGTAACACGTCATAACAGCTCCAAAACCACCACCCCTCCTCGCCGTAATGGCACTTATGCCCCATGCGGTAGCATTCGGACCAAACACTGATCCTTCGTAAGACCAGTTATTTCCTCCATCGTAAGAGGCGCAACTGTTAACAGCATATGCGAATTCTCCGCCACAATAGGGATAGAGAACCATAACCGTATCCCTGTACGCTCCTATAGAGGTTACAGACATACCAGCTATAGAGTAAGATACATCAGTGAGAGGGCCATAGGAGTTCCAGATAGATCCCGCAGATCCTATATAAACACTATCATTGGTGCCAATATAAGAGCACCATACATACTCACTTGAATGTCCTTCATTGCAGCATGCGTCGAGTCCTCTTGATGCATTGTCAACACCTAAATCGAACGTTGTCCAGGATGTTACAGTCGTATCGGACCAGTAACAGCGGAGAGAATCATCATCTGTAATGGCAAAACAGTAAAGTCTTGTGGGTGGAGAGAAATCTTCCGTAGAAGCGAGAGCGATCTCTCGCACACTTACTCCTTCATTCAACACCAATCTATAGCCATAAGAATTATCAGCAGTTCCATCGCTAGTATTGTATCTACCTATGAAAACGGCACTTCCGGTTACGTGTGCAACATAAAAATAGTCTTTAAAAACAGCTGCGTCGATATCATCAGCATCCCATCCTACGGCAGTTATCTGGCTCCAAGTTTTGCCCGTATCGACAGATATATGTACGGTCAAAACACCAGTCCCGCCATAAGTGCTATTAAGCGCGGCAAATAAATTTCCGGTAGAATAATCCACATCAAATACTACAGCGTTAACAGAATCC
>CAZRYJ010000056.1:0-11879 GCA_964604245.1 uncultured bacterium
TACGTTGATATTACTTCTTTAAACTATATCTAATCCTACTTAAATCTTCGTCTTTTTTTGGTTTTCTGAAAATAAAAAGGTGTTCATGCATTATTAAATGGAAATTGTATTTTTCGACTTGTTTCTTCCAATACGGAGTCGATTCGCAATTATGTTGAACTTTGACAATGTCTTCCTTTAACGCAAAACCTTGATTAAGAAAACGTTCCATCACATAACTTGATAATGGTACATAATGTCTGCTTTTCCTAGTATCACCAATTAAAATAGCACAATGATTATCTTCTTTTAAAACTCGATAAAATTCTTTTATTCCTTTTTCCAATTCATCGCAAAACCTTTTTACCCCTGAAATATTAGAAAGATCACCCTCAACTTTACCATCAGAATATTTAATGATATTTAAATATGGTGGATGAGTTAGAATCAAATCAATGCTCTCATCTTCTATAATATCTAAATTTCTGATGTCTCCAACTTGAACTTCCGGCTGATATTTATAATCGCCCGGAAAACCTATAAGATTCGTGGTTGTTTGTACTGCCTCCGGATTAACATCGAAACCAATTCCTTTTCTATTAAGTAATTTTGCTTCTATTAAAGTCGTACCGCCACCGACCATTGGGTCTAAAACAGTATCACCTTCTTTTGAATATTTTAGAATAACGTTTCTTGCAATCTGAGGCGCAAAATTTCCTCTGTATTTAGGATTATGAGATGCCCAATTACCCCTTTTAGGAAATGACCAGACTGTAGTTATTTCTTTTTCGAAATTAATGTTCTCCATTATTTCTTTTTCTCTATCGTAAACTTTTCACTTTTTACTAATCTTATACTATTATAATCCATCTTATTTTTAAACTCAAATTGCCAAAAAGAATACGCATTTTGAGTCTTCTCAAAGAATAAAGGGATTACCTCTTTCGAAGTATGAGATTGCCATTGTCTATAAGGATAATAAAGTTGTCTGATTATAATATTATCAATCTTACGATTTTTCACTTCTATAAGAACCACTCTTTCTTTACCTTCATAACCTCCATCTACTTCAGTTTGAACCCCTTTAACTTCAATCTTATGTTTCCCCACTTTAAAAGAAAACTCAGGAGTATATTTTCTTCCTCTGATTGTAAGAACTAACGTCTCATCCTTAAGGAAAGTTCTAACTAAGCTAGAAGCATAGGCAAAATCGAGGTGTTGCATTTCAGAATCACCAACTTTTGATGTATCCAAATCAAAATCAAGTTTAGAAATATATAACTTACTGGTGTCCCTAATTGCTGGTATATCAACGTAACCTTCTCCCTTTACTATACAGAATAGACCGTTCTTTACAGGTAGTAAGAAAACACCAAACTTTTTGAAAATATCAGGCCTTTTATTTCTTGAGTCGTGTTTGCAAAGAATTCGTACTTCTCTTTCCCCGGTTTTACCGAAATCTTTCACTGAGTCTTTAATTTGCTGTGCTGTAATAACAAAAGGAGTTTTGTCAAAATTATGTTTATTTATTTTATAATCATGAAAAATTTTTTTCCACGGATTCATAATAACCACTCAATAACTCCAAATAACCAATTCTTTAATTTCGCCTCTTCTGGAAGCGTTACAATTAATAAATCTTTTAGCAGGGACTCTCTCTATACAATAATCATCATATAAATCATCAAAAAATCTATCTTCAGGATTTTCGTTCTTTGGGTCCGAATTGCTTAACATAAGATAAGCTCCCTTTTTATACATTTCTTTAAAGAACCCGGCAAGTCTTTTTTGATCATTTTCATTAAAATCTTCCTTAGCGTAACTTGTAAAACTCGAAGTTTTGTTTATTGGTCTGTATGGAGGATCCAAATAGACAAAAGTGTTTTCATCTATATACTTTTCTGAAGCAGCGAAATCAACGCAAAATATTTTAGTATTTTTTAGAGCTTTTTGTACTGCAATAATATTTTCTTCATCACAAATTCTAGGTTTTATATATCGTCCAAATGGAACGTTAAACTCACCCTTTCTATTTTGACGAAATAATCCATTATAACAAGTTTTATTTAAAAATATTAAATATACAGCTCTATCTATCCATTCTTCGGAATATTTATTATAATTGAATTTAATCATTTGTTTATTATAAGAGTTCCGAATTTTATAATAGAAATTTTTTCGCTCTTTTTCGGATTTCTTAAAATATTTTTTTTCAAATTTTTTTAATTTATTTATTAATTCTTTTGCGTCACGTTTTATTACTTTATATCCGATTATTAATTCACGATTTATATCAAATAAAAAAGATTTCTTTATTTCAAAATTATTTTTAAGGAAAAAGAACATAGCACCCCCACCAACAAAGGGTTCAACATACCTCTCTATTTTCCTTCTCTCTTTTATTTCTTCAGGGAATCTTGAAATCAGCTCTTCAAGCAACTGAGTTTTCCCACCTGCCCATTTCAAGAAAGGTTTTGCATTTAAAGTTTTTTGAGTTGAGAACTTTCTTTTCATTTTAAATATTTATTATTTTAAACATACAAATTTATTATCGTTTGTCAATAATTTTATTTATATATAAGATTAATTCAAAAGTCAAGTATGATAATAAGCCTTGACTAAATAGGTTTTTTTCATAAATTTCTTATATACTATGAATATAATTATAAAAATACTGAATTATACATTCAAAAAAAGTAGTCTTATATTTCTGAAGGAAATTTTCAAATGTTAAGCTTCAAACCCACAACATAGTTTTAAACAATTAAAAGGAGGATTAAATTCGATGAAATCATTAGAAAAAGATATTCGGTATATTAAGATTCAAGATATTGCATATGAGATGAATAATCCTAGAGGGGAAACCGAACAACAAATTCAGAATGATCCAGAGTTCAAGAAATTAGTGCTTTCTATAAAGCAATATGGCATTTTGGAACCTTTAATAGTTAAGAAAGACGAAAATAATGTTGATAATTTTAAATTAATTGATGGAGAGAGGCGATTAAGGGCTGCAGTTGAGGTTGCCGAGTCGGATTTAGAATATAAAGTTCCAACTCTTATAGCAAAAGATGATATGGATGGAAGGATTTTAGCTTATCAAGTGCATATGTTGAGAAAGAATTGGGGTAAAGCGGCAGAAACCAAATCTATAAAATCAATTATTTCTGATATTAGAAAAGAATACCCGCAAATTAAGGAAGCAGAATTAATAAAAAAAATTAAGGAAATAACGGCACATAAAGACCATGAAATTTCCGATATAATGAAACTAATTAAATATGATGATGATATTATTGAAAAAGTAATTTCTAAAGAATTAAACATGAGTCATTTAGTCCAGATAGAAAGCAGTTTTATTGGCCCGTTAAAAAGAAAGTTCCCCTCTTTAATGAAGCAATATGATGAAAATGAATTGAGAAATATTCTTATTCAGAAAGCAATAAATGGCTTATTAGGAGGTACTCGTTTCCTTATGGATTCTTTTAAAGACGTATTTAACGAAAAAGACAAAAAGGAAGATGCGCTAGAATTAATTAAGAAATTTCTATATAATGATAAAGAATCTATTGAAGATGTGTATAATACGTATTTGAGTCTATCTGACAACAAAAAATCAAAGCAAGTTAAAAAATCTAAAGGAGCGAAGAAGTCTAAGTCGAAAACCAAAGGGGAGACAGAAGTTTTTCATTATAAGAAAATTAAAGTATCTAAACAACAACAAACTACAATAAAAGACATTCGAAAAAAAATGGAAAAAATTTCTAATAAATTCACGAATGAAGAACATGAATATATTGCAGAAGCAATTTATTGCCTCGAAAAAAATTGTCTCAAAGCCGCAACATTGATGATTTGGGCAGGTGGTATTAGCAGAATGCTTGAATATATTAGCAAAGATTTGCCTAAATTCAATATTGCAACCGATGATATGGCAAGAAATCCCAAATCTGTTTATAAATATTTTGCAAAAAATTTCCAGAAGAACAGCAAAGATATTCAGTCTATACGAGAAAACAGCAATGATCGACAGCTATTAAGTTATCTTGTTTATGAAAAAACAGTCTCTACAACTGAGTTCAATAAGTTGCACTCCAATTACAAAACAAGATGCGATTGTGCTCATCCTACGGATATCAAATTAAAGACAAATGAAATTCTCGCAATTTTTGAAAATGTATATGATTTAATTTTAAATAATAGAAAGCTGCAATGAAAATCTTATTAGTTGAACCTGATTTCCCTATCCCTGCTAAGAGCAAGAATCATGCTAATTTTTTGCCAATAGGCCTTTTGAAGATTGCAAGTTATCACAGAACTTTAGGCGATAAAATTGAACTCAAGCGAGGCAATTCTCATACAAGTTTTTATCCAGACCAAATAAAAATAACATCTTTGTTTACATACTGGTCAAAGTATGTAAGAGAAAGTGTGGAATATTATCATAGACTTTATCCAAAATCCATTATCGAAGTTGGAGGCATTTACGCTTCTTTGATGCCAGAACATTGTAAATCATATACTGGTTGTGATAAAGTTGGTCAGGGATTGTATAAAAATGGACTAGCTGAAGAATTAGAACCAGCTTATGATTTAGTTGAAGTAGATTATCAGATCATTCACGCATCACGTGGTTGTTTTAGGCGTTGCAATTTTTGTGGAACGTGGAAAATAGAACCTACCGTAGAATACAAGAAAACACTGCAGAAAGAAATATTTTCAAATATGTTGATTTTTTATGATAATAATCTCATCGCTAATCCTCACATAGAGAACATACTAAATGAGATTTCCGAAAACCGTATTAACCACCGTGTAATCCACTGTGAAAGTCAAAGTGGTTTAGACGGAAGAATATTAAAAGAAAAACCTCATATTGCATTTCTTCTTAAAAAAGCAAGATTCAAAAATCCAAGGATTGCTTGGGATCAAGAAGTTTCCTCAAAAAATGAAATAAAAGAGCAAATCGATGTTCTTTTGCAAGCAGGCTATCGAAGCAAGGAAATCTATATTTTTATGCTATATAATCATCTCAACATTTCTTACGCTGAAATGAGAGAGAAACTTGAGCAATGTAGAAGATGGAGAGTACAAGTTATCGACTGTCGATACAGACCGTTGGATGCGACAGATGACAATTATAATCCGCGTGCTAAAAGACAAACCGCACAAGAATATCACATAGCATCTAACTGGACAGATTGGCAAGTTCGTCGTTTCCGTAGAGCAGTAAGACGTCAAAATATAGCTATTAGAATGGACCTTCCTAATGCAAAATATATTGAAGGTATGGAAAGAAGGTTTATTCCAGTAAATTAATCTATGTGCAGGAAGGCAGACTTTGTTTTTTAATTTCACAACAAAAAGCTTTCAAATCCACGAAAATCTACAAAATAAGGATTTGAAATTAGTAGCAATGAATATCAAGTAAATAAAATTAAAGAATTTATTAATGATTGTCTATAAACTATGAACAAAGATAAAATGATTAAAATCATAAAAGAAGCTTTAAATGAATTATATTTACATGATAAATCTATAATAAACAGAGCAGTTCGCGAAGAAGCAATTAATCACAAATTTGCCTTATACTTAGAAACAATATTAAATCAAAATTCTGATTTATATTATAATATCGATATAGAGTATAATAAGAACGATGAAAGTCTAAAAAAAGTAGTGATCAATGCAAGAGAAAGGGAAATTAGACCAGATATAATAGTACATGTAAGAGGACCAAATGACAACAATTTAATAGCATTTCAATGTAAGAAAAAATACAATAAAACAACCCATAAGGAGGATCTTGATAAAATTGAGGGCTTACTTAACGAACCATATAACTATAAATTTGGTTGCTCAATCCACTATCTACCTAACGAACCTTTTTTTAAAATAGAATTATTTTATGGTAATATAAAGAATAAGAAAGAAATATTTTTAGAAAAATTGCAGGGGGACGGTGCTAATGTATTTAAGTCAAGGGATAATTTCACTTAATTCAGCAATCCTCCTTTTGACAGATTAATTTCCATATTCTATTTTAATCACCAGTGGGTAACCCCACTCTTTTTGTGTCTAAATACTGCGCTAATGTAGAGGGTACTTCCATTGAGTCCCTTGTAATGCTTAATTCGGATTTTAGACAGCGGGGGATCATTCTTCTTGACACCGAGGTCTCCTGCTTTTGCAAAAGCCTTATGCACCGTCCTGATGATTCCCCCACTGGCAATTATCCATTATTTCTCAGGCTACCTTCCTAATATTTGCTTTTCCTTCATAACTGTTTGTAAATTCAGTTTTGTCGCGAACTAATGCAAAACTAACTCTAAGTAACTTTCTAGCTACAGCTATTAATGCCTTATTTTTCTTCACTCCGTTTTCTTCTACCAATCTTCTGTAAAAAGAATAAAAGGGCATACCTTCCCTTGCCTGTTGTAAGGCCGCAAAGTATAATTTATGTCTTAATAAATTCCTGCCTCTCTTGGTTATGTGTTTTTCTCCCTGGTGTTCTCCGCTACTTATTTCGAAAAGATTTAAACCTGCAACTTTTAAAACTGAACTAATCTTTTCATAGTTACTTAGCCCCCCAGTCTCAGATATTATAGTTGCAGCTGTAATTTCTTTTACCCCCTTTATGCTCAGAATATATTTCGCTTCCTCGATATTTTTTAATCTATCTTCTATGTTGTATTCTATTTTCTCTATTTCTTGCTCTAATTTGTTTAATCTGAACAGAAGTATTTTAAGTTCGCAGATAGAACCATCTCTACCTTCTTTTAAGCCTATAGTTTCTCTGGCTGACTGGTACAATTTTCTCGCGTCTTCGTATTTATAATGCCCCATACTCTTTTTTCGTATCTCTTTCTTTAGCCATTCTAATCCCTTATCTATTATGTCTTCGGGAAAAGGAGCTTCTTCCAGTAAAAATAATGAGGTTTTACTATTAATTTTCCCTATTATCTCTCTTCTCTCCGGAAAACCTATATCAACTATTTTCTGCAGTCTATTTACTATAGATGTTCGCTCCTTTATTAGATTCTCTCTGGTTTGGATTATGTTCCTTAAAGCTAATATTTTTCCTTCCGGAAGAACCGGCGTAAGTATCTTTCCCTGTTTAACTAAATCCGCTATAATTCGCGCATCTTTCGGATCACACTTCAATGGAGAATTATCCATCATTTCCTTTGCCTTCTTTGTATAATTGGTACTTACCTCTATAAGATATCCCCCTCTCTTCTTTAAATAATAGACAAGAGTTTTCCAGTAATGCCCTGTGGACTCAAAGCTAAACACTACATCCTTACACTTAAATCGCTTCTTCCATTCCTTAACTTCTGATTCAAAAGACTCATAACTGATTCTGTTATTCTTGATGAAAAATGGTTTTGTGAATCCTGAATGAAGTGAAGTGCCCACTGCTGCATGTTTGTATTTCCCAATATCAATTCCTACTATCAGGATATCTGGGTTGACATATCTTCCTCTCTGGATTAACCTCTTATTAGTCACTATTTCCTCCTTTTGTCTAAGTTTATGGGCAAAAGGAGGATTTCTCAATGCAAAATCTATCATAACTATAATATAGCATTCTTGAAAAACAGAAAGCTTGGTGCTTGATTGATATAACTGTTTCTTCGATTATATTAGTATATATAAGCTAAGGTATGTAGTAAAGATAAAAAGGAGATATTAAATGAGCAGTGAATTAGGAATATGTATCTGGGGTCGCATCTCAACCTTTGACAAATTTGAAAACTCTTAAACTCGAAACTGGTAACCCGTAACTCTAAACTATAGTTAATATTCGTGTAATTCGTTGTTTTTATGCTTGACAATTCAAGAAAAATAACTTATAATAATTTTAATGAATTCAAAAATTAGAATTCAAACTTTAAGACATAGTTTTGCCACGTATCTTCTTGAAAGCGGAATCGATTTACGCTATATCCAGGAACTGCTTGGCCATAAAAATTCAAAAACAACAGAGATATATACCCATGTAAGCAACAAGGCTCTGGGGAAGATTATAAGTCCTTTGGATACTATAGATTTTAAAGAAATAAAGGTATAACGTATGAAAAAAGCCGAACAATACTTCCAAAATGAGCATATACGCAATGCGCCTATACTCCTAAATTGGAATTATATACGCAATGCGTATATAAACAAGTTATGGGCAAGTTTAAAAACGACAACGGCATAGCGGACAGACAAGAGAACCTCCAAACATTTTTTGCGATACTTCTTGACTGTTTGAAATATAACTAATATTGTAAGACAAAAGTGGAGAATAGAAACCATTTTAAAAAACGAGACAACAATTTAAAAAATTAAACAAAATGAAAATGAAAAAATTACTTAACCAACTAACGACTTTGACACTATTATTTATAATGCACATTACTGCTTATGCGCAGGTGCAAGGGGCATTAGATACTGTAATATCATCAGGAGCATATTCTTCAGGAATTGCCATTACACCAGATAATTCCAAAATTATCGTTACAAATAACACTACTCCCGGAACAATAAAGGTTATATCCACCTCGAATTATGCCATATCAAGCATTAGCTATCCGGCAGATGGTTATCCAAATGGTGTTGCTGTTACTCCTGATGGTTTAACTGCGGTTGTAAATACAACACATCAAACAATATATATTGATTTATCGACTAATTCAGTTAGTGGAAATTTTGCGGCACCCTGCGTAGGCACTACGCTTTATGGTATTGCAGTTAATAGCAATAATGCTATTTATCCTGATCTTAGTTCAAGTTGCACTCAACAAGGATTAAGATCAATTAATGCCACTCCCCCAAGTTCATCATCATCATTTATTCAAATAACTACTTCGGGAGAATTATTTGGGATAGCCATTACGGGTAGTTCAGCAATTGTTACAGCGTGGAATGCCGCTCCGGTAAATGTCAATTTTACTACTTCCGGAGTTCAAAATATTACCGGTATGAATGGTTCTTACGGTCTTGCAATCTTACATAGCGGAAATAAAGCACTCATCTTTGATGGAGATTCGCTTGACCGTGTTTCATTAATCAGTAATACGGTAACAAAAATCATTTCGTATTTATCCTTTAATACCAGCTTTCAAAACATTGCTATTACTGCCGATGATAAATATGCCTTTGTGGTCGGGGCTTTTGAGAAATTAATTGTTTCGCTTGCTAACGATTCTGTTATACAAACATTTTCTGCCGGAGGAACCAATGTTGCCACGACTTCAGACGGTTCAAGATTTTTTGTAACGGATAGTTATAATGGAACTGTAAGGGTTTATAAAAAAATAATTACCACCGGGATGGACGATTTTAAAAAAGATATATTCAATGTTACTGTTTATCCCAATCCCACATCCGGTAAAATTACGATTAGCGGTTCGGAAAAAATAAGCGCAATAGAAATTTACAATGTGCTTGGAGAAAAAATTTCCCATTCGACAACTCAGCGACTCAACAATGCCACAATTGACTTATCTTCATCACTCAAAAGGAATTTATTTTGTAAAAATTTATGACGGAGAGCAAATTCATACAGAAAAAATTGTGATATAATAACAAATAAAATAGGAGAAAGTTAAAATGAAAAAGTTATTTTTTGTTTTTGGAATGTTAATCATCGGATTAACAAGTAGTTCAATGAATGCACAAACAAATGTAAGCGGATTCATTTCGTCCAATACCAATTGGACATTGGCAGGAAGCCCGTATATTATTATAGGCAATACTGTCTTAGACAGCGGAATTGTGCTTACCATTGACCCGGGAGTAATTGTAAAATTTGATAGTACAAAATCTTTGCAGATAAAGGGTAATCTACGGGCAATTGGAAACAGTTCAAATAAGATAACTTTCACCAGCAACCAAGTTACACCTACTCCTGGATACTGGTCTTATCTTTTATTTTCTGATTTAAGCGAAGATTATGACTATACACTTTTTACAGGAAGTATTATGGAATATTGCCTCGTTGAATATGCAGGCGAGAATTCCGTGTATCTAGCCGGGGCCATCCGCATAAGCGCCTCATTCCCTTATATCCGCAATTGTGAAGTGAGGAATAATTCCACTACGGGTATTATCTTTTATAATGATCCTAATAGCTTTCCTACAACGGATGTAATAAAAATATCCAACTGCAACATACATGACAACAATTCTCTTTCCAACCTCAATTTAAGAGCAGGAGGAATTGATATTGATCTTAATATGGCACAGGCAATAATAGACAGCAGCATTATCAGCAACAATAAAGCCAATTACGGTGGTGGTATTGGCTGCTATGCAATTAATAATAATACGAGTAAAATAAAAAATAACTCTATTATTGGAAACTTTGCTCAGTCTGCCGGAGGCGGTATGTTCATATCTGGTGTTATAGGGGATGTTTCGTACAATCTTGTTTATGGGAATTCTGCACTTGATGGTGCAGGGATATGCGGACACACTGCACTCCCCTCAACCACCATTAACAACAATGTGGTGGTTGGCAACACTTCTACTATCAATGTGGTTTATGTTAACCCATACTGTACCATGACTAAAAACACCATCGTTGACAATACGGCTGATTCAAGTATTATTACCATATGGGGTGGCAATACAAACAGTACCATTAACAACACAATTACACGCAATAAATTAACCGGCTCTTCTTCTACAAGAGCAGTTTATATTCCTTCACCTGCTGTTTTCAAAAACAATAATATTTACCGCAATGCTGCTAATTACGAAGTTTATACTACAATCCTTCAATCAACACCTACCATCAATGTCGAAAATTGCTGGTGGAACACGACAGTATCTACTGAAATTGATGCTAAAATTTATGATTTTCTTGATAACAACTCGCTCACTATTGTGGATTATAATCCCTTTGCAACTTCACCTGATATTATTGCACCCGTTACTCCTCCAATGAATGTCATCAAAACCGATTTGGGTGGAGGAAAAATAAAAATTACCTGGAACGCGAATATGGAAGTTGACCTTGCGGGATATAAAATTTACTGGGGTTCTCCCACTGGTTATTCTTTTGCCAATTCTTTAAACGCAGGCAATGTTACTACTGACACACTCACTGGAATTTCCATTACCGATACTATCGCTGTTACGGCTTATGACAACCTGATGAATGGTATTGACGACCAAATGGATGGGAACGAAAGTTGGTTTACCAATGCCATAGATACTTCAACCACAGGCATAACGCAAAATGAAAATGAGATACCAAAGGGATATGTATTACGACAAAACTATCCCAATCCATTTAATCCGACAACGAATATATCATTTAGTCTTCCATCAAGATCATTTGTATCGGTGAAGGTGTCTGATCTTATCGGAAGAGAAGTAGCAACGCTCGTCTCAGAAGAGTTATCCGCAGGAACCCACACGCGGGAATGGAATGCGGCAAATATGCCGAGCGGGATTTACTTTTATCGTTTACAGGCAGGCTCATATACGGAAACAAAGAAACTTGTTTTGCTGAGGTAACGGGCAACTGCAGCTAACAAACGGCAACACGACGCTCCATTATTTGAATTTCTGGGGTCAAATCTCTGGGGTCAAATCTAGACATTGGACAATTTTTGAAATCATCCCTCAACCCCATTCAAAGTTTTAATAGTTCTTTTTATTTTTTCCATACATCTTTCCGGGTCCTGTATTCATAGATTCTTCGAATCTAAGTCAAATCGTTAAATTAAAAAATAGTCAAATGGTTATTTTAGGATTTTGGATTTGGGGGTCGGGATTTGGTTTTGACGCATGACTCAAGACACGTGACTCATGACTGCTTTATGTTTCTCCATGTCTCTGTGTGAGAATTCATTCCTTGCTAAACTCTTGAATTCAATTATAATAGAAATGAAATTTCATGA
>CAZRYJ010000057.1:0-11814 GCA_964604245.1 uncultured bacterium
CCAAATTAATCTCACACAAAGACACTAAGACACAAAGAAAAAAGACTTTATATTATTTTCCCCAGCTCCACCATGTTAAGCTTAATGAGTTAAGTTGCTCAAGCATTTTCACCCTCATCTTTTAGAATACGGACTAATTCTTCTTTTTCTTTTTTCGATAGTTCTTCTTCGGCAAGGAGATGGTGCATTAAAGGTCCCACGGCTCCTTCAAAGACCTGGTTTACAAAAGTTTTAATTGCTGCCTGTTTTGTTTTTTTCTGTGAGACAACAGGCTCATACATGCTAACATTGCGTTCTTTTTTTGCTTTTAGAATCCCCTTTTTTTCCAATCTGTCGAGCATGGTTTTAACGGTAGTATATGCCCAATCTACATCTTCTTCCAGATTGTCTATTACATCTCTGACCGATGCGGGGTATTTTTTCCATAAAGCATTCATTATTTGCCATTCTGCTTTTGTTAAACCCATATATCCTCCCTTTTTAAATATAAAGAGAAAACATTAAAACATCCATGCGTATCCGATTTTTGCGAAAAGGTTTCTGTCGGTTTGTGTTATATCTGTATCGTAATCTCCGAAATAGTTATCAGAATATCCTATATAGAAAGCAGTGTGTGGGTTGATTTTATATGAAAGTAGAACCTGGCTAAGAAGTTCTTGTTCTTCGGGTGCAACTTCATCTATGTAGAGGGAGTCGTCTTTTTTGTAATTGGCGTATTGAAAAATTGTCCGGATAAAGATCCTTTCATTAAAATGATACATCAATTTTATATACTCCCTGTTGGCAGAGTAGAGCCTACCGGCATTTACATTCATGCGTTCATAATAGTGATCAAGATGTACTGATAAACGGGGACCGATTTTTAGAGTGGTGCTAACACCCAACTGTAACCCTTTGCCTTGGCGGGTGTTATCATAATCTATCTGGTCGCCGAATACGCTCCAAAAGTTAAAGCTAAACCATTTTGCGGGTTGGCCTCCGATCCAATAATTTAAAAAACTTGTTTTGAATTCTTCTTCCTCGTAGCGTTCTCTTGAGAGTTTCCCAGAAACGCCGAAGTATGATTGAAGTGGACCGTTGTAATTAAAAGTACCATTAAGTGCTTTATATATTGTGTTTCCGTAGTAATCTTTTGAAAACTCGACGCCACTATAGATATTTATCCAGGTAAACCAGCTTCCCGGTCCCTCTCTCCATATATAGTTTCCATCTATTTCGCCATATCTGTATCCTGTTTGATTTAAAAATCCAAGATCCGAGCGGAAAGTGGGACTAAAATCTTGATATTCGCAAAAAAAGTTGTACGTTTTGGTGCCGTGCGAGTACTCTGCGACAATACTTTTCCCTCCAATTTCGTCTGGGGATTGGTCGTACCCTGATGCAATATCGTCCGGATAAAGGGTTTTTGACCCCAGGGCCTGCCATTCAACACGATCGCTTTTTGTGATACGAACTATTCCATCAAGACCAAGGACCCGGTTATAATAGTTTTTTCCTTCCCTGTCAGTCATGAGTAGACCGATATTTGATGATTGTCCGAGATCGCGGAGGTATCTAAGAACAGTACCTTGTGATTTCGTGTTGCGGACATCAGAGTCGGACCCTTCCAGAGATGGAAAGACAAAATTCGTGACAGCGTCCTGAGCTGAGAAAAACCCAATTGTATTTTTGCCTTCTTTTCCGATTAATTTTATTCCAAAGTTTGGGTCAGCTAAGGTTCTTGTGTGTACAGCATCTATTTCTGTTTCAAAAAAATCTTCTCCTTCGAGGAAAAATGGACGTTTTTCAGGATACCAGAGTTCAAAACGGTTATTTATATCCACCTGTATTACGTCGGCTTCAATTGTCGAGAAATCGGGATTGAGTGTTGCACTTAGTTTAAGATTGTTTGTGAGACCCCAGCTTGAAGTAAAACCAAGCTCGTTTGAATATTCTTCATCAAACGGTCCCGAAGTCTCGTTTTCTCTTATCTGCGCTACTAAGGATGTGAATGTAGGAACGAGTTCAATATCTCTTCCCGGTATTACATCGCTAAACCCCGTTAATTTCTCTAACTGGCAAAAGTAACAGTTATTATTTCTGTCTCTTGGGAATGCGCCAATATGATGGCGTACTTTCCGAGGATAACTTCTTACCGCATCGAAACCCCATATCTGCTCTCCAACCCTACGAGGAAATTTTAACGAACTAAATGGTATAGCCATTTCTACTATATAACCTTCTTCTGTAATACGTCCGTCGGATTCCCATATGGCATCCCATGAATCTCCACCTCCCGAAACACTTTCGATGATGTCCGCCTGGATACCTAAAGCATTACACCCGAAATCATACGATCTTCTTTCATCATTGAAGGTGTCGAATAAAATAAGAACCCAGTCGTCGTCCCATATATTATCCCTATCACACAAATTAACTCTGATTTGAGAGGGGTCGGGGTCGAATGCTTTAAATGCAACATAGATATTGGAGTTGTCGTAAGCCATGTAGACTTCGGTTTTGACTGGCGCGGGTATGTTTTCCCCGGGACTAACCTCGATATTCGCATTGATTTTAACCGCCTCGTTCCATATTTCCTCATCAAGATAACCGTCTATTTTTACTTCCAAGTTGATTCTGGGAACTCTGTAAGGGATTTTCCCGTCACTTGGTTCTTTTTCGTTTGAAGCGTATGCTGTTGATTGAAAAATTAGCATGAATAAAAGAAAAATTTTTATCCATGAAATTTTTTTAAAAAATACGCGCTTAAACTTTGCCAAAATCAATCTTTTCAAACTGCCCTCCTATTTTTCTTCTACATTTGTAGTACATTATACTACAAATGTAGAATTTGTCAAGGGTTTTTTTGGCCACTAAGACACAAAGACACGAAGAAAGTTTTGTTGATTTAAAAACAAAAATATCTACGTGCTTTATATATTAAAAGATTTTAGGGCTGTGATGTGGTTTTTTTTAAACAATTAATATTTGGTTTGGCTGTGGTGGGGGTTGGGATTTAGAAACAACGAAAATATTTTTTCCTCTGCGATCTCTGTGCTTTGTATTTTTCTCTGTGCTCTCCGTGGTAAATCTTTTTTTTGTGGTGGGGATTTTCTACCTTGACAAGGAAAATTATCAAAATATAATAGAGGCAGAAGCTAAAACTTTAAAAATGAGGGGTAAATTAAGAAATGGAAGAACTATACAAAACAGATCCTGAAGTTTATGAAGCTATAATTGGTGAAGCCAACAGGGAACACGAAAATCTTGAGCTTATCGCTTCCGAAAATTTTGTTTCAAAAGCGGTGCTCGAGGCTATGGGTTCGGTAATGACAAACAAATATGCAGAGGGCTATCCGGGCAGGCGATACTACGGTGGGTGTAAGTGGATGGATGTTGTCGAGAATCTTGCCATAGAAAGAGCCAAAAAGCTATTTGGCGCGGAACATGTAAATGTTCAGCCTCTCTCAGGAGTTCCGGCCAACATGGCTATATACTCAGCGTTGCTTGAGCCGGGAGATTTATTTTTCGGACTTTCTCTTTCCCATGGAGGACACCTTTCGCATGGATATAAGGTAAGTTTTACAGGCACCTTCTGGGAGACTTTTCAGTACACTGTAGATCCTGAAACGGAACAAATAAATTATGATGAACTGCTTAAGCTTGCCAGGGAGAAAAAACCAAAGTTAATAATGACCGGTGCCTCTGCCTATCCGAGGATCCTGCGCTGGGATAAATTCAAAGAAATTTGTGACGATGTGGGAGCGCATCTCGTAGCCGATATTGCTCATATTGCGGGTCTTGTTGTAGCCGGAGAGCATCCTTCACCCGTACCTTACGCGGAGGCGGTATCAACTACAACACATAAAACGCTCAGGGGGCCAAGAAGCGCGATAATACTGTGTAAGGAAAAATGGGCAAAAGCAATAGATAAAGCGGTTTTTCCGGGATTGCAGGGTGGACCTCACATGCATACGATTGCGGCAAAAGCTGTCGCGTTTAAGGAAGCTCTCAGTGAAGACTTCAAAAAGTACCAGCATCAAATAATATTAAATGCTAAGGCTTTTGAAGAAGAGTTCAAACGCCTGGGATGGAGACTTGTTGCAGGTGGTACTGATACGCATTTGATACTTGTCGATGTTAAAAGCAAAGGTATTACGGGAAAACAAGCTGAAGAAGCTCTTGATAAAGCAAAAATAACAGTAAATAAAAATACGATTCCGTTTGATAAGGAAAAGCCTTTTATAGCGAGCGGAATAAGAATAGGTGCCCCTGCTGTTACTTCCAGGGGTATAAAAGAGGATGAGATTAAAAAAATAACTCAATTGATTGATAAAGTTCTTACGAACATCGATGATGAGAAAGTAATGGGTGAAGTAAAAGGCGAGGTTAAAGAAATCGCCGAAGAATTTCCTTTATACCCAGAAATCAGAAAAGGAAAAAGGGAGGCCTGATGCACAGGAAATTATTTATTCCCGGCCCGACTGAAGTCAGAGAAGATGTCAGAAAAGCAATGGATTTTCCAATGTTTGGTCACAGAATGCCGGAAACCTCGAAACTGATGGAAGAAACAGTATCGAAACTTCAAAAGGTTCTTTTTACGGATAATTTTATCATTATAGGAACTTGTTCGGGAACCGGTTTGATGGAAGCGGCAGTTAGAAATTGCGTAAAAAAAGGAGCTCTTCATTCGATATGCGGAGCTTTCGGTAAAAGATGGGCGGAAATATCAAAAAGCTGTAACAAAGAAATTGAAGTTTTGGAATATGAATGGGGTAAAGGTATTTCTCCTGGTGATATAGAAGAAAAACTTAAAACCGGCAAATTTGACACTGTATTTATAACGCATAATGAGACTTCAACAGGTGTCCTAAATCCTCTGAAAGAAGTAGCGGAAGTAGTAGGTAAATATCCTGATGTAATTTTATGCGTTGATGCCGTGTCCTCAATGGCTGGGACCGAGATAAGAGTTGATGATTGGGATGTTGATTACGTTGTTGCTTCGTCACAAAAATGTTTTGCCCTTCCTCCGGGTTTGGCAGTTGCCGCTGTAAGTGAAAAAGCAATGCGGCGTTCTGCCGAAGTGGAAGATAAAGGATACTATTTTGACTTCCTGCAATATAAGAAATACTGGGATAAAGCAAAGCAGCCGTCTATAACAGCTGCGCTTAATTTGATAGTTGCTCTTAATTATCAACTGGACAAAATAGTAAACCAGGAAGGGATAGAAAATCGCTTTAAAAGACACACAGAGATGGCTTCAATCGTACAAAATTGGGCAAGAGAGAACTTCGCGCTTTTCGCGGATGAGAATAATCTTTCGCCCACAGTAACCTGTATTGAAAATACAAAAGGTATTTCGATTAAAGGTCTCAACGAAGAATTGTCCAGGAGAGGTGCATTTCTCTCCAACGGATACGGTAATTTAAAAGAGAAGACATTTAGAATTGCTCATATGGGAGATCTGACTGTTGAAGAAATCAAATGGCTTTTGGGAGAAATTGAAGACATAATTGGATAGGGGGAATTGCAAGATGGGAAAAGGGCCGGGTTTTACTCGGCCCTTTTTTGTTTTATTTTACAGCAAAAATCGAAAATATTAAATAAAGTTAAAAAGAGCTCTTGACATTCAATTCCAATAGTTGTAACTTTAATATCAGGAGGGTTAATGATAAAATTTAATTCATTAAAAGTTCAGATTTCTGTACTTTTAATTGCAATAATTTTAGCTATAAACATATCGATTCTGATGTCAGCCAATATTATTGTAAAATCCGAGTTCGAAACTCTTTTAAAGAGCAGAGGGGAAAACATACTCAACTCCATTAGTTCTACGCTGGAATTCAGTTTGAATTCTAAAAATCCATCTTTTCTCGAGTCGTCACTCTCTACGCTTTCGGAAAGGAAAGATATTCTATATTTAAAAGTATACGATTTGTCAGGTAATGCATTTACCAAAGTGGGGGAAATTCAAGTAGCGGATACACTATCGGCAGAAACTATGGTCAAATTGAAAGAAGGAGAAACCATTGCAACTGTCAAGGGAATAGGAGCTCAGAGGTTTCTAGATTGTTATTTTCCCGTTTACGGAAGTATGAGAACAGAGAAAATGATCGGGGTGTTCCGAGCAGGAATATCCATGCAGGAATCTTTTGCCGTAACAAAGAGACTCTCAAAAGCTCTACTCAAAATCCTCCTGGTTATTACTGTTATTGCACTGCTTGTAACATTAGAGTTGTTGAATACTCTTTTCCGACCGCTAAACACGGTGAAGGAAAACTTGAAAAGAATATCCGAAGGAAAAGCGGATATTCATGTCAGATTATCCGAAAAGTTTTTGACTGCGGAAAGTAAAGAACTTGCTGTCTCTTTTAACCAATTTGTAAATAAATTACAGAAAGATAAAGATCTAATAGGTCAGGTTGCCGAAAGGATATCCGCCCAGGCAGAAGAGCTCTCGGCTTCCGCCGAAGAGATGACCGCTTCTTCCGAGGAAGTTTCTTCTACTATGGAGCAAATTGCACAAGCTTCGGAAAAACAGGCACAGGAGTCCCAGCTTGCATCAGGAATGTCCCAAAAAGCCCTTACAGTGGTTCGCCAGTCCCTGGATTCGGCACAGGAGACCTTGACCTCCTCGGAAAATATTTCCGAGCTTTCGGGGAAAGGAAAAAAATCCTCCGAAGCAGTCCGGGTTGCCATGGACAATGTCACGAATACGATTCATGAGTTGGAAGAGGTTATTCAGGGTATACAGCGATACTCGGAAGAAATCTCGGGGATAACGGAAAAAGTAAGAGAAATAAGTAAAAGGACTAATATCCTTGCCCTTAACGCAACCATTGAAGCTACTAAAGCCGGAGAATCCGGTAGGGGTTTTGCAGTGGTTGCGGAAGAGATAAGAAAACTGGCGAATCAGTCTTCGGAAGCTACCAGAGTTATTTCCGAAATAACGAATGAGATTTCAGGCGTTATAAATTCGGTGATTCAAAAAACTCAGGAGACAGTTGAGGAAGTCAATAAAGGTAAAGAAACTTCCTTGAAATCGGCAGATTTTTTAAAAGATATTGCTGCTGAGATAAACCATATAACAAAAAGGATAAGACAGATTGCCGAGATTAACAAAAGAGGTGAAGAGGAAGTTAATACAATAACGGAAGCGCTCGAAAATATAGCGGCGATAGCCCAGGAGAATGCCGCTTCTTCCGAAGAACTGTCCGCGGCTATAGAGCAGCTATCGGCTTCAGTAGAAGAGTTATCTACCACTTCTCAGGAAACAGCCGATATTGCCGAAAATTTACATAAAATTACGAGTAATTAACAATAAATAAACAATGGGATTGATTTACACATTAGCTGGAAGTTTATTTCTTTATTTCATCATTGTTTTTACGACAAGAAAACAGAGGGAAGAAATAAAAAGGATAATTTGTTATTCAGCGTTACCCCTATGTTTAATTCTTTCCGGTTTTATATTTTACAAAACAGGATTTCTTCCGGAAGAATATCTTAAAGCTATAGTTTTCTTTTCCCTTTATTCGTTCGGGTTTTTGTTTTTCCTGACTGCATTAATAAATTTCTGGGGAAGAAAAATAGACTTAAAAATTATTGCAGTAATGGGTATGTTAGTAATAGCAATAGCATTTCTTCACAAGTTGGGTTATATTGATACAGTTACGCATTTCCTTTCTACTCCGAGAATCAATATCGGGGATAAGAAAATCAGTTTAAACGGATTCATCGTAGCAATATTGATTTTTTATTTATCGTTTAGACTCTCGAAAGGATTCGAAAAAACAACAAAAGCTCGTCTCGGAAGATTACCTTTCCTTGATACAACAAGAACGAATACTATTTCTATGTTAATACGTTATACAATCATAGTAATAGGTGTTTTTGCGGCTTTTGCCATAGTAAATATCGATTTTACTTCCGTTAAAGTATTGATAGGTGCTCTCGGCGTTGGTATCGGTTTTGGTTTAAGAGAAATTGTGAACAACCTTATAAGCGGATTTATTCTTCTCTCGGACAAAACTATAGTTCAAAATGATCTCATCGAAGTTAACGGTCTTCTCGGAAGAGTAGAAACGGTCGGAATAAGGACGACTATAATAAGAACGTTCAATAATGTTGAGGTAATCGTACCAAATACCAACCTCGTTAATAACGAATTAATAAACTATACTCATTCTGATCCGATAATCAGGATAGATATTCCCATCGGTGTGTCTTATAAATCTAACCCTTTTAAGGTTAAAGAGGCTTTGATTGAAAATTTATCAAAACTTGAAGGGATATTAGAGAAGCCGGAAGTTATAATATACTTCATCAATTTCGGAGAAAGTTCTCTGGATTTTCAAGTTTCAGTGTGGACGGATAACGCTTTAAAAAAGAAAGAAATTGAGAGTGAAGCACGATACGCTATCTGGAAAACTTTAAAAGAAAATAATATCGAAATTCCATTCTCCCAAATAGACATACATATTAAAGGAGAAAGAGAACAAAATAACGTTCAAGTAGAATAAACCTTTTAAGATTTTTTTCTTGTTTTTGTTACCTTATCCCAGATCCATTTCGCATTGTTCTTTAGACTTTCTAAATCTCCGTCATTTTCGATTATGAAATCCGAGAATTTTACGAAACGGTTGCTATCTCCTTGAGAGTTCAGTCTTCCGTTTATGATTTCTTCGTTTAACCCTTCCGCCTTCAGTCTCTTTTTCTTATCCTCAAGGGTAGAAGTTAAAAGGATTATATAATCGAACCAGGTCTCAATTCTCCATTCGAATATTAAAGCCCCGTCGACCACCACTATTCTTTCTTTGGATGTTTCGATAGAAATTTTCAGTTTCTTTAACAATTCGGGGTGAACTATTTTGTTGAGTATTTTTAGCTTATCCTTATCGTTGAAAACAATATCCCCGAGCTTCTCCTTGTTCACCGTTCCTTCCTCTACCACTTCTTTAAATTCTTCTTTTATTTTTTCGATTATATAAGATTCTTTTAGTACTTCCCAGCCGAGTTCGTCGCAGGAGATAAGATAAGCTCCCAAATCTTTAAAGAGTTCGCATATTATACTTTTACCCGTACCGCTATTTCCGGTTACTCCAATAAGCATATTTTATTATAGTAAAGAGGATTGGTAATAGCAAGGCTTTTTTTAGCCGCAAAGACACTAAGACACACCCAACCCCAATAATTGGACGCAGATCTCCACAGATTAAAAAGAATTTTTTGTTGTCTTAAAAAATTCAACCCACAACCCCAATATTTAGACAGGATAAAAAAGGATTTACAGGATTTTATATTTTTTTGTTTTAACTTTCTAACCCTCTAACCCCCCTAACATTCTAACTCCAAGAATAGCCACAGATTTACACTGATTTTTTTGTTTTTTTGTCGTCGGTCTGCCGTTATCGGTCGTCCGTCATTCTTAAGACTTTGTCTTAAGAATTCCCTTGACATCTTTAATTTAACACATATACATAAACATATGCAGCGAATACATATATGGGTGAAGGGTGTTGTTCAGGGAGTTGGGTTTAGATTCTTTACCGTAAGACAGGCAAGAGAATTAAGCATATCGGGATGGGTCAGGAATACAGTCGATGGTGGTGTGGAAATTGCGGCTGAAGGTGAAGAGTGGAAGCTGAAAGAATTTGCCGCAAGCGTAAAAGTAGGTCCGTCTCATTCCACGGTAACGGGAATAGAAGTGAAAGAAGAAAAATATCAAAACGAGTTTAAAGGATTTGAAGTGAGGTTTTAAAATGGAAGAATTAAAAAAACATATTAGAGCTATACCGGATTTCCCCCAAAGCGGCATTCTCTTTAGAGATATTACCACCCTGCTTAAAAATAAAGAAGCTTTCAGAGAAGCCATCGATGTTATGGCTGATTTGATAAGAGGTAAAAAAGTCGACCTTATTCTCGGTGTGGAATCTCGAGGCTTTATATTTGCCGCCCCCATTGCATATAATCTTGGTTTACCTTTAAACCTTATCCGGAAACCGGGTAAATTGCCTGCCGAAACTATTAGCGAATCTTATTCTCTTGAATATGGAGAGAATACAATAGAGTTACATAAAGATGCAATAAGAAAAGGGGATAAAGTTGTTATATGCGATGATTTACTCGCAACAGGTGGAACCGCTATGGCAAGTGCTCACCTGGTCGAAAAGTTCGGAGGCGAAGTAAGCTTACTTCTTTTCCTCATAGAATTAATGGATCTTGACGGAAGAGAAAAACTAAAAGATTATCCCGTTGAATCGGTAGTTAAATATTAAAAAGAGAAGTAAGCAGCCAGAAGTCGGAAGCCGGAATTCTAAACCACAACCTTAGTTTTTGGGATTGATGGAGTTGTATGGAAAAATCCATAAAATTATTATCGGAATATTTCTATCCTGAGCCAAAAGCTACAGGAAAATTAATGGCTCAACTTGGAAGTGAGCTGAGTAAGAAAGGATTTAACGTAGAAGTCTACACCCGTCAACCTGATCATAGGGTAGCGAATAAGATGAAGTTTCCCGGTAAAGAGGTATATAACGGTGTTAAGATTAACCGATTCTCATGTATCCGGTTAGATAAAGAAAATTTATTATTTAGAATAATTAACTGGCTTTCGTTCTTTTTTCATCTGCTTATTAGCTTGTCTCTAAAGAGCAGCAGCAGGGATATCTTGCTTATTGTAACCAATCCTCCAATTTTGCCCTTTATAGGACTATTCTTTAATATCGTAAGAGGTCAACGATTCATTCCTATAATATATGATGTCTATCCTGATATCGCAGTTGCACTTGAAGTGGTGGGAGAAAAGGGGTTTTTTGTAAAGTTATGGAAAAGGTTAAATAGTATACTATATCGAAGAGCTTCTAAGATTGTGGTGATTGGTGATCAAATGAAGCGAACGATAATAAGTAATACCGGAGTGAGCTTTTTTAAATCGAAAATTAAAGTGATCTATAACTGGGAAGATCCGAAGTTTATAAAACCTCTCAAGAAGGCAGATAACGCTTTCGCAAAGAGGAACGGATATGATGAGGTTTTGACCGTTCTATATTCCGGAAATTTTGGCTTATACAATGATTTATGCACTATAATTTACGCTGCAGAAAGAGTTCGGAAATTGCCTGTAAGATTCGTTTTTATAGGTGACGGAGCCCAGAAGAAAAAATTGAAAAAAATTGTTCGGAATAAAAATTTAAAGAATGTGGACTTCCATCCTTACCAGCCGCTGGACAGGCTTCCTGAGACTTTAACCTGTGCGGATATTTCAGTGGTGTCGGAGGATGAACGGGTAAATGGGCTTTGTTCTTCCAGTAAGCTCTACAGTTCTCTTGCATGTGGACAGGCAGTACTCGCGTTGGTGAGCAGCGATTCAGACGTGGCTGATATAATACGGCGTTGCAATTGTGGTTTTAGAGTTGATCAGGGTGATGTTCATCAGGTGGTAAATCACTTGAAGTTCTTTCTTTGCAACAGGGATGAGTTAGAAAAAATGGGTAAGAGAGCACGGAAGCATTTTGAGGGATATTATACTATTACGCATTCCATAGAAAAATATGTGAAAATGTTGAAAGAGGTGTAGTTATATTAACTATCCTTATTTAAGTTTTTAAAATTGCGTTTTTCCGCAATGACACGGATCTGATAACTATTTCTAAATATTGCGTATATTCTTGAGGCAAGATGGAAGATATTTCTACCAAAGAGTTTTCTTATTGTTTTGTATCCCGGAGGCCATGTATGTCGAATGGTGTCAACCTTTACGATATTATACCCCGCTGCTTTAAATAAATTCCCAAGGGTAAGTGGATTCCAGGTATATAAATGTTGATTGATATC
>CAZRYJ010000058.1:0-11749 GCA_964604245.1 uncultured bacterium
ACCACTCACCTCTCGCTTATCAGGCGAACGCTCTAACCAACTGAGCTATAGGCCCGTTACGTTTGTAAATATATAAAGGGCTAACAAAATGTCAAGAGGAGAACACCGCAATAAAGGATTAGAAGACGAGCGAGAAGATAGACAAGGGGTAAGGTTTAGCAGCAAAGCAATGAAGAGTAGCAAGGATTAATTTAAAATCACTTATCACTTAATCCTTAACCCTTGAACTTGCTAACTTGCACTGCTCCTAATCCTATTATCCTCTGTGTTAAGTGTGTCTCTTACGTTCTCCGAGAAGCACTGTATCTCTCAAGTTTTCTATATTTTTTGCCCTCATCCATCTCGTCATAAAATCTCTTGCACTTATAATCTGTGCTATAGAAGCAAGCGATCTAAGATGGAAGTTTCTTTCGTCTCTCGTCCCTACCAGCACAAAAACCGCCTTAACTTCAGGAATATCTTCTCCAAATTTGATGCCTTTTTTACACCTTGCAAGGAGAACATCAAAATGCTTTTCGCCTTCTATTATAATATGTGGTATGGCAATATCAGGATTTATTGAAGTAGAGCTTTCCTTTTCCCTATCCATAAGAAGCTGATAAAGTTCCTCACCCGGCACATCAAGAGACCGGGAAAGTTCCTTTGCTGTTAGTCTCAGAAATTCGCTCAACTCTGTTTTTTCTCCGATATCCAGTATATGGCATTTTTCAATCAATTCATCAAAACGGTCCTTCTGAATTTTGTCCCTTTCCCTTATTATTCCTTTTAATTCATCTTCCAGTGAGTGTGTAGTTAATTCCTTAGCCGTAATTCTTTCGATCAGGTATAACAAAGCGTATTCTTCTTTCATCTTTACCCTACCGTAAATTAAGTATGTGATAATAGCTAATGACACAAGAATTAAAACAATGATCAAGACTTCTATACCCATTTCAAACAGTAAAAAACCACAGCCAAATATACCTGCTATTTGCACAAAAGGATAAATAGGACTCCTAAAGCGAGGTCTATAATTTTGAACTCCACTCTGTCTCATAATGATAACGGCTGCACAGGAAAAAAGGTAAGTCATTATTAGAACAGTAGAAGCAGCTTCCACAAGTAAGTCTAACGTAAAAAAGAGGGACAATATCATAAAAAATCCAGTAGCAAGAATCGCAATATGTGGCGTTCGGAATTTTCCATTTATTCTCCGGAATACGTCCGGTAAAAGGCCATCACGACTCAAAGCAAACGGATACCTTGAAGCTGCCATAATACCTGCATTCGCAGTAGAAATAAAGGCAAGAATTGCGGCAATACTCAAAAGAATTTTTCCCCATTTGCCCATAAAAACCATAGCTCCGTCGGAAATTGGTGTCAGAGAATTATCCAAGAGTGAAGCACCAAGCACACCTGAAGTAACAAAAATAACCAGAACATAGAGAATTCCAACTGTAACAAGAGAAAGTATCATACCCAGAGGTATTACCCTTTCCGGTTCCTTTACTTCCTCTGCAATGCTTGCTATCTTTAGAACACCCCCAAAAGAAACAAAAACAAAACCCGCAGTGGAAAAAACTGCCGGAATACCTTTGGAAGCGAAATCTTTAAAATACTCGACTTTTATGCTTGGAATTCCTAAAACAACATAAAGAATCATTAATCCGATTAAAGAAACAACCAGAGCAATTTGCACTTTTCCCGCTTCTTTGATCCCAATTATATTGATCGCAACAAATATTATACATAAGCCAATTGCTATAAGTTGTACATTAAAATCAAACAATATACTCGAAAACGCAGCCATACCAAGCAGAGCAAAAGAGCTTTTTAAAGATAGAGAAAACCATACCAAAAGACCATCAATAGTTCCAACCGCCGGACCCATACTTCGGGTAACATAAAAATAAGTGCCGCCGGCTTTCGGCATCGCAGAAACAAGTTCTGCCTGCGACAGAACACCGGTAAAAGCGAGTAACCCTGCCAAAAAATAAGACATTATCACAGCCGGGCCGGCTCTGCTATGGGCAAGTCCGGGCAAGATGAAAATCCCAGAACTAATCATAGCACCGGAAGCAATACAAAAAACATGAATAAGAGTAAGTTTCTGCGCTAATTTTGGCTTTGCCATAATACATTATAATTAGGGAATTCAGATATGTCAAGTTAAACCACCTCCCACACCACTAAATAATTAACCACGAATAAACACCGATTTTTTTGTTGTTTCTTTTTTATCTTCGGTCATCCGTCGTCGGTCTTCGGTCGTATAGACTATCTACTCACTACTCACCACTTACTACTCTCTAATACCTAATTCTCTGTGCTCTCTGTGGTTAAAAATGGGGTGTTTCGACAAAGACCCTTGACAAACAATATTTTAAGCATAAGTTGATTATATGGAGATTTAATTGCTTTTGTATGTAATTACTAAGTCTACACAAACTTTAAAATACAGAAATACACCAATTGTTTTTTTCAATGAAAGGTCAAATAAAAATGACTGATAAAAAATCAGAGAAGAAAAACAATGGTGTCTTTTTGAATGATCATTCTGTTTATTCTGCTGTAGTTGAGGAAATAAATGCGCCGGTATGTTTTTTAGACCCAAAGGGCGTTTTCCTTCTTTCAAATCCCGATTGTGATGCCCTTTTTGGCGTAAAAAAAGGGAAGTTGGTAGGAAAGAATTTAAAAGATTTTGTCAGTCCTAGGGTATTTAAAAAAGTAGAAAAATGGATAAAGGGGAAAGATTACTTATCCCAATTTGAAATTTTAGAAAATAAAGAAAACAATAAAATCCTTTATGTTGTGTCTTCTCCAAAGTATAACGAGAGGAATAAGAGGAGAAAACATATAGGTTCTTTGGTACTTTTTGAGGATATAACCGAGAAGAGGAAATTTGAATGTAAGCTTGAAGAAAAAAATAATGGATTACAAAAGGAATTAGTTTTTAAAAGCAACCTTCTTTCTTCCCTTTTACATAAGACGCCAGATCATATTTACTTCAAAGACAAAAAAAGTCGCTTTGTGCAGTTAAGTAGAGCGTTTGTCAAAAAGTTAGGAGTTAAAAACGTAGATGAGGTGATTGGCAAAACCGACTTCGACTTTTTTGCAAAATCCCATGCAGAACAAGCCTACCGGGAAGAACAGAAAATGATAAAGACCAAGAAACCTGTTATTGGAAAAATTGTAGAGGAGACTTATCTCGACGGAAAAACAGCCTGGGTATCAACAACTAAAGTTCCATGGTACAACGAGAAAGGTAATGTAATTGGGATTTTAGGGATTTCGAGAGATATAACCGAAACTAGAGAATTAGAAGAGAAGCTAAATGAGAGACTGGCGGAACTCGGGGAAGAAGTTGTCTTCAAAAGCAACCTTCTTTCTTCCCTTCTTGATAATACGCCAGATCATATTTACTTTAAGGATAAAAAAAGCCGTTTTGTAGCCGTAAGCAAGTCTCTGTGTGAATGGATAGGCGCCGCGAGCCCTGAGAAAATGACAGGTAAAACAGATTTCGATTACTTCACAAGGGAACACGCTGAACCAGCTCTTCGGGATGAGCAGAAAATAATAAAAACAAGTACGCCAATAGTAGGGAAAATAGAAAAGGAAACCCATCCCGACGGGAGAATAACCTGGGTTTCAACAACTAAAATGACAAGACACGATGAGAAAGGAAATATAATCGGTACTTTAGGTATTTCAAGAGATGTTACACAACAAAAAGAGACAGAAGAACAATTAAGAGAAAGTGAAGCAAAAAATCGTGCAATCCTTTCCGCATTACCAGATCTACTGTTTCAGGTCAAGAAAAACGGAACTTTCCTTTCTTACTATGCCGGGAGTGAAGATATACTATACGCAAAACCTGATGAGTTTACAAATAAGAACATAAAGGAAATACTTCCGGAGGACTTAGCTAAACGGAGTATGAAAAGCATTAAAGAAGCAATCAAAACCGGTAAAATTGTTAGTTTCGAATATCAGCTTCCCGTTAAAGATGGAATAAGAGACTGGGAGGCGCGTTTTACTAAAAGTGATAAAGACACTGCTATCGTACTGATAAGGGACATAACTAAAATGAAAAAAGCGCAACGAGAAATATACAGATTAAATGATCTAATAGAACAATCAACAAATTCAATCCTGCGGATGGATACCGAAATGCGTATTAATTACGCGAATAAAACGACGAAAGAGTTATTTGGTTATACTTTTTCGGAACTTAGTGGAAAAACACTTGAATTTTTAATTGCAGAGCCGGAGCCCGAAAAAATTCACAGAGATATTTTTAAAAAAGTTTCCGGCGGCGGCACATATTCAAGAGAGCATTTGAATATAAAAAAAGATGGTTCCGTATTTTTCTGTCAGATAAAGACCATGCCGCTTTTCGATGAGAACGGCAATATCTATGGTTATATGGCTTCTTTGACGGATATAACCGAGGAAAGAAAAGCAAGAGAAGAACTCATCTTTCGAAAAAATTTATTAGACTCATTTTTAGACCTTACTCCCGATAAAGTTTTTTTTAAGGACAGAGATTGTCGTTTTGTGGAAACAAGTAAATCAAAAGCCGAGAAATACAATCTTACAAGAGATGAAATTATAGGTAAAAGTGATTTCTCCTTCCAAAAAGAAGAAACTGCAGAAAAGTATTTCGAAGAGGAACAGAGTATAATGAACAAGGAAGAGCCTTTGTTAGATCAAGAGGCAAAACTTGTAGATTCTGATGGGACACCTAATTGGACCTCATATACAAAAGTCCCCCGTTATGATAAAGAAGGCAAGGTTATTGGTATTATTGGTATCTCTCGCGACATCACAGAACTTAAAGAAACAGAAGAAGAACTACGTAAGGAAGAAGAACTTCTTTCAAATACCTTAGAATCTATGGAAGACGGCATTCTGGTTTTAGATCAAAATTTTCATTTTACTTATTGGAACAACTCCATGGAGAAAATAACTAAAGTCTCCAGAGATAAAGTTTTAAACAGCGGAAAAGTACCCTGGGAAATGTTTCCTAATCTAAAAAAAGCCAAAGTTGATGAAATGATGCAGCAAGCCATGAACGGCGAAATTGTTAAAAAAGACAAAATCCAATATGAACTAAACGACGGCACAAAGATTTTCACCTCAGAAATATATCTTCCACTCAGAAACTCTGATGGGGATATTTATGGAATTGTGGGGGTAGTGAAGGAAATCACTAAAGAGATAGAAGCAGAGGAAACATTAAAAGAATCTGAGGAAAAATATCGGATACTTATAGAAAACAGCAGAGAAGGTATTTGTATCTTTAGAAATGATAGATTCCTCTTCGTTAATGACCATCTCTGTAATATACTCTGTTACAGTAAAGAAGAACTTTACAACATGGAAATCTGGGAAACAATCAGTGAAGATGATCGAAGTATAGTTAAAGAAATGGAACGCAGAAGAGAAAAAGGAGAGGAAATGCCCGACGTTTACGAAGCAAATACAATCACCAAAAATAATGATCTCCGTTTCTGCGAATTCTCTATTAGAAGAATAACTTATCAGGGGTTGGAATCCTTCATGGGTATCATTAGAGATATCACCGAATATAAAGATATGGAAAAAGAAAGGGAAAAAGCAGACCGTCTGGAATCTCTTGGACTCTTAGCAGGGGGAATTGCGCATGATTTCAATAACTTTCTTACCGGTATTCTTGGAAATATATCTTTAGCAAAACTACACCTGGATATCGAGGACGAATCTTACGAAATATTGCAGGAATCAGAGAGGGCAGCTCAAAGCGCAAAAAGCCTGACCCAACAGCTTCTAACTTTTTCAAAGGGAGGAACTCCCGTAAAGGTTAATATAACTATCGAGGATTTAGTAAAGAATTCGGCAAATTTCGTATTGAGCGGTTCCAACGTCAGATGTAATTTCGAATTCCCTGATGATTTCTGGAACGTTAAAGCCGACAGAGGACAGTTAACTCAGGTCTTCAACAACTTAATCTTAAACGCGAATCAGGCAATGCCCGAGGGAGGTGCAATAACGGTTAGAGGAGAAAACGTTGTTATAGCAAAAGATAAAAACTTACCCTTAAAGGATGGAAAGTATGTAATGATAGAAATACACGACAGAGGTATAGGCATACCCGAGGACTTAATATCTAAAATATTTGACCCATTCTTTACTACAAAACAAAAGGGAAGCGGACTTGGACTTTCGACCGTTTTTTCTATAACCAATAGACATGAAGGACACGTTATGGCTAAATCGGTACCGGAACAAGGAACATCATTCTTTATTTATTTACCTGCAACACAGAGGGGTACAGTTAGGGAGAGCGAACCCGAAAAAAAGATATTTCAGGGTGAGGGTGGTAAGGTTCTCATAATGGATGATAAATCTTTTGTTAGAAATGCGGCAGTTAGGGCTTTGAGATTATTCGGATATGAAGTTGAGGGCTCCACCGATGGTGAAGAGGCAGTAAGTTTATTTAAAGACGCAATCGATAAAGGTAAACCCTTTGATGTTGTTATATTAGATTTAACAATCCCCGGAGGGATGGGTGGTGAAGACACTTTAAAAAAATTAAGAAGCATAGACCCTAAAGCCAAGGCAATAGTCTCCAGCGGCTATTCCGAAGATCCGGTAATGTCTGATTATAAAAACCATGGTTTTAATGCTATTGTGAATAAACCTTACCAATATGAAGAGTTGTGTAGAGTCGTGCGTAAAGTAATAAAAAAAGACTCTTAAAACATAATTTGTATGCAGTGGGAAATTCATTTCCCCTTGACTTTCTTTCATTGTTGCCTAATATTTTTCATTAAGCGGGTATAGCTCAGCTGGTAGAGTACGAGCTTCCCAAGCTCGGGGTCGCGGGTTCAAATCCCGTTGCCCGCTTTTTATTGCTTATGAATAATATCCCTTTCGAAATAAAAGCAAAAGAAAAGAATGCTCGAACAGGCACGATTACCACAAAAAGCGGTATTGTGAAAACACCGGCTTTCATGCCTGTAGCCACTTTAGGAGACATAAAGACTCTCCCCTCCTGGGATATGAAAAAGCTGGACATTCAGATATTTATTTCAAATACTTATCATTTACATATAAGACCGGGAGAAAAACTCATCAAAAATCTAGGCGGTTTACATTCTTTCATTGGCTGGGACAGACCTATCGCTACCGATTCGGGAGGATTTCAGGTTTATTCTCTTTCAACCAAGATAAAGATACAGGAGGATGGAATTCTTTTTTCGTCTCACGTTGATGGTACCCCGCTTAGATTTACACCGGAAAAAGTCATTGATATAGAAGTGAGTCTGGGGTCGGATATTTTGATGCCCCTTGATGAATGCGTTGGATATCCTATAGGTATTGGTTACGCTAAAGAAGCTATGGAGAGAACCAATAGATGGGCGAAGCGGTCCCTTGAATACTTTAAGGAAAACAACTCTCCCGGCCTTCTTTTCGGGATCCTGCAGGGATCTACCTACACGGATTTAAGAAAAGCTGCTGCAAGTGAACTAAGCCAACTTGATTTTGACGGTTATGCTCTCGGCGGATTGGTAGTCGGGGAAGCAACGGAGCAAACAAGAGAGATAATCGAATCTACAACTCCTTTGTTGCCGGAGGAAAAACCGCGTTATACAATGGGCTTGGGTAAAATTGAAGATATTTTATGGGCAGCAGGAGAAGGCGTAGATCTTTTCGACTGCGTTATCCCCACAAGGAATGCAAGAACAGGAGGTCTGTACACGTGGGAAGGAAAAATTAATCTAAAAAATTCGCAGTTTAAAGACGACCCGACTCCAATTTCAGAAGAATGTAAGTGCCCTACATGTATTCATTATTCTAAAGCTTATCTTCGACATCTTTTCAATACTGATGAACTCCTTGCGAAATATCTTGCAACACTACATAATATACATTTCTACATTGAATTGATGAAAGAGATAAGAAAAAAAATCGAAGAAGGAAACTTCTTCATATGGAGAAAGAAAATTCTAAGTAAGTTCAAAGGAGGTTTTGATGTTTAACGTTATTAATTTCTTGATAGCACAGGGCGCAACAGGAGTCAAAGGATTATCACCGGATGCTTGTGGTGGGCAGGGCGGATTTTCGCCAATGATATTCATGGTACTTATCTTTGCAGTTTTTTATTTTCTTTTTATAAGACCTTCACAAGTTCAACAGAAAAAACATAAGGAAATGATACAATCTGTACAGAAAGGGGATAGGATAATTAGTTCGGGCGGAATTCATGGAAAAATAACCCAGATTAAAGATCTTAGTGTTAAAATAAAAATAGATGAGAAAACAGAATTAGAGCTCGAAAAAGGAATGATAAGGAAGGTTTTAGGAAAAGAAAGTTAATGAAAATAGTATTCTTCGGAAGTTCTCATCTTTCCACTATAATTCTGAATTCTCTCGTATCCGCAGGCATTGAAATTCCTCTTGTTATAACAAAAGCGCCTAAAAAGAAAGGAAGAGGCAAAAAAGAATCCGCTACACCTGTTGGAAAAACAGCAATGGATCTATCTTTAGATCTTATTGAGGAAGATAATCCGAATTCTATTCTTGTGGAAGAAAAGATCAAAGAAACCAACGTCAATACTTTTATACTTGCTTCTTATGGGGCAATATTGAAAGAGAATATCCTGAAAATCGCAAAATATCCTTTAAATATCCATCCTTCTATTCTCCCTAAATACAGGGGAGCTTCACCTGTAGCCCGTGCTTTAATGAACGGAGAAAAAAAAACCGGAATTACTATTTTTCTAATGGGCACGGGAGTAGATACTGGAAATATAGTAAGAATTAAAGAGGTCCCCATTCTACCTTCTGAAGTACGGACAGAATTGGAAGAACGCTTATTTAAAGAAGCCCTCGAACCTGTTTTATCGGTCCTTATGGATATTGAAAAAGGGAAAGAAATCCAGAGTCTTTCCCAGGATAACAGTAAAACCAGCTACGCGCCGAAAATAGAAAAGGAAGAATGCAGGATAAATTGGGAAAATACGTCTTCTGAGATCGAAGGCAAAATTAGAGGGCTTTCCTATAAACCCGGGGCATTCTGTATCTTCAAAGGCAAAAAACTTAAACTCCTTAGAGCTACACAATTTGCAGATGCCCAAAATATAGGACGTCCTGGAGAAGTTATGGATATTCAGAAAAACATTACGGTGAAATGCGGAGAAGGTGCCGTAGAAACAAGAGAAGTTCAACTTCAGGGCAGAAATAAAATGGACGGGAAATCTTTTATAAACGGATACCATATCAAAACAGGAGAAATACTGGGATAAATGTACGGTATAGTAGGAATAATTTTTACATGCTTTATTTTTTATTCTACTTATACCGACGTAACCATCGATTCAAAAAATCGAGTGACATTTCTTTCTTCAGAAGATAGAATTGTTAAAGATACAAGCGGGCAGGGATATTTTTCTCCTAACTCAATATTTGCGCCTGTCTCTATATCATCATCTTCTTTTTCTATCTGGGTAACTTCCCCTTCCGAATTTACAAGTCAAAAATATTCTCTATGGGGTGAGTTCCTCGGCGAAATCAATATCGGCGGAAATGATATAGATGCTGACGAGAAAGGAGTTCTTATAGCGGGAGAAGAAACATATCTGTTTCAGATAGTCTCAGGCACCAGAATAGCAGTAACGTGGAAAGAAATTGAGCGTTGCGGTCTCTCCAAAGACTCTTTATATCTCTACGGCAATGATACGCTTCTTGTTTTCAAAAGAGACGGGAAATTTATCAGAAAGAAATTCATTCCCGGGCTAAAGGATCTCTGTATACACAAGAAAAATCTATGTTTGTTATTTAAAGATTCTCTTGTTTTAAGCGATACCGTAGTCTCTATTTCCGGAGGAAAAAGAGCTGAAGGTAATGATAAATTTGTATCTGTTTTGACTGATTCCGGAATCGTATATTACCCCCCACCCCGAAAAAAATAAATTTTACCACAGAGAACACAGAGAGAGAAAAAACACACAGAGCGCACAGAGATAAAACATTTTCTTTTGTTCTAAAAACTCCCACCCCCTTTACACCAAAGCAATATCACACAAAGCCACAAAGTACACAAAGTTTTTTTCTATACCCTATACCCTAAATACTATACCTTTACTTACTACTAGCTACTCTCTGCTCCCTACTCACTACAAATTCACCAATTCCTTATCCACGCATATTTTAATTTCTTTCCCTTGTAAAACCAGAATAAAGAAACAGCCGCAAGCAATATAGAAAAAATGCTCGCACCAATGATATAATAATCCGAAGACGCAAAAGAAGACGAGGAAGATGCTACAACCGGGCTTATTTCCTGAAAAAAGGAACTAAGTTTATCCGATAAAAAATATTCGAATAACTCTTTCTTGAACACCGCAAAATAATACCAGAATCCCGTAAATACGAGCGAAAAAACGATAGAAGGCCGGAGTAGTACCGCATAAAACCTCTTCCTTTCTTTCTGCAATTGCACCTCTGCTTTCCACTTATAAATTAATTCCTTTGGCGCCTCTTCGATAGCTATATAATTTAATATTTCTTCAAAATCTACATCTCTTTTCATCTTTCCTCCCGAATAAACTCTTCCAACAGACTCTTCAATTCGTTTCTTCCTCTATGGATATAGGTCTTTACCGTTCCTATATTTACGCCCATTGTATAGGCGATTTCTTGATAGGGTAATTCTTTAAAATGATATAAAGTCAAAGCGACCCTGTAATTCTCGGGCAATTCCATCAATTTTTCCTTGATGTAATCAGACAATTCTTCTCTCTCAAGACAATCAAGATGCCCCGCCGAATTATCCTTCATTTTTGCGTCATAATTTTCTATCGATTCCGTACTTCTATGACGACGCACATGGGAAACAGCATGATTATACGCAATTCTGAAAATCCAGGATGAAAGCTGTGATTTTTCTTTAAATTTATGAATGTTGTTATAAACCTTCATCATTACCTCCTGAGTAAGATCCTCCGCGGTAGCCGGATTTCTGACAACCCTGTAAATAACTGTGTATATTCTGTTGAGGTAACTTTTAAAAAACTTTTCAAATTCATCCTCCGATTTTTCCTTTAATTTCTTAATATCTATTTGCAAATTATTATATTTTCCTTTCATAATGTTTGACGCAAAAAATTATTATTTGTTTCAAATATAGATATACTTTAAGCTGTTGTCAAGATAAAAGCCCATTTGTATAAACATAAACCGCGAGATTAACACAAGTTTTTTTGTTTTCTTACTAAATCCCATATCCTAAATCCCAAATCCTAATATAAAAATTCAACTTAGATTATTGGAATCTGCAAAAAAATAGTTGACAAAGACGTAAAAAATCATTAAAATTATAGTATATATAGTAGAAAAATCGAAAAAAGAAGGTGATGTAAATGGAGGATAAGAAAAAGAGTAAAGAACAACTCTTAAAAGAGCTAAAAGAATCACGTAGAATCAAAGATCTTTTTGAAAATTTATTAAGGAGCATTCCTGTTTCGTTATACTTTAAGGATACGGAAGGACGTCTCATTCGCGTAACCAAATATTTTTTGGAGCAAGCCGGAGCACCTTCGGTTAAAGGGGAAAAAGATATAATAGGGAAGACCGATTTTGATTTATTTGGTGAGGAACTCGCGAAGGCTGCTCGTGCGGATGAGGAACGCATTATGAAAACAAAAGAACCGGAAGTCAATAGACCGGAGATATCTTCTACCCCTGAAGGGGAAACCGTTTACCTCTCCTCTACAAAAGCCCCGAT
>CAZRYJ010000059.1:0-11560 GCA_964604245.1 uncultured bacterium
TTGGGTTGAATGTTTTTTAAAAATGAGTATATTTAATAAAGTTTAGAAATAGTTTAGATTTAACTGATAAAAAGCAAAAGAGGTAATATTTATGAAATTGAATATAAAGATTATTAGTCTGATAGGATATTTTTCAATGCTTACGATTGCGCAAAATGCTTTTTGCAAGGTTAGTCTTCCGCGGTTGATAAGCAACGGTATGGTGTTACAGCGTGATTCCAATGTAAAAATCTGGGGTTGGGCTGCACCTGACGAAAAAATAACAGTAAACTTTAATGGAAAGAAATATAATGCGACAACAGGCAAATGCGGCAGATGGGTGGTTACTCTTTCTAATTTAAAGGCTGGCGGTCCATATGATATGGAAATTAACGCCAGTAATAAAATAATAATAAAAGATATTTTGATAGGTGATGTCTGGGTGTGTTCGGGTCAATCTAACATGGTTCTGCCTATGTACAGGGTAGAGGATTTGTATGGGGATGAAATTGCCAATGCCGAAAATCCTTTTATAAGACATTTTTTTGTTCCTGAGAGGTATGATTTTGATGTGCCTCAGAAGGATCTAAAATCAGGTCAGTGGAAATTGGTGAATCCTGAAAACATTCTTCGTTTTACAGCAACAGGGTACTTTTTTGCAAAAACACTATATGGAAAATATCAGGTGCCCATAGGTTTAATAAATGCGAGTGTCGGCGGTACGCCCGTTGATGCCTGGTTGAGCGAGGACGCTTTAAAAGAATTTCCTGCTTCTCTTGAAATGGTACATAAATTCAGAGACAGTGCTTATGTGAATAAAATTATTAGAGAAGATAAAACTCGTAACAATAAATGGTACAATAAATTGAAACAGCTTGATAGGGGTTTTGCAAATCCAGAGAAGACATGGTTTGATCCTACTTACGATGCTTCAGAATGGCATACCATGCGATTACCTGCTTACTGGGAAGACGAAGGTTTAGAAGATGTTGATGGGGTTGTATGGTTCAGAAAAGAAATCGATGTTCCGCCTTCCATGACAGGCAAACCGGCAAGACTTTTTATGGGTAGAATTGTCGATAGTGATTCGGTATATATTAACGGTAAATTCATCGGTACTATCGCATACCAGTACCCGCCAAGAAAATATGATGTGCCAAAGGATTTACTCAAAGCGGGTAAAAATATTATAGTAGTCAGAATTGTTAACAATATTGGTAAAGGTGGTTTCGTTAAGGACAAACCATACAAATTAATTGCAGGAGAGGAGACTATCGATTTAAAGGGACAGTGGCAATACAAATTAGGCGCAGAAATGGAACCCTTAGCGGGTACAGATTTTATTCAATACAAGCCATTAGGTCTTTACAACGGAATGATTGCTCCCCTTTTAAACTATAAAATCAAAGGAGTTATCTGGTATCAGGGAGAATCTGATACATATAGACCTTTTGAATATAAAAAATTATTTCCTGCCCTGATAAATGATTGGAGACGGAAATGGAATCAGGGTGAATTCCCCTTTCTTTTTGTGCAACTCCATAATTTTATGGAAGCAAAGGACGAGCCTCTTGAGAGTAACTGGGCGCTGCTAAGAGAAGCTCAGCTTAAAACGCTTTCTGTTTCGAATACAGGTATGGCGGTTGCCATCGATATAGGTGAATGGAATGATATTCATCCTTTAAATAAGGAAGATGTAGGTAAAAGGCTTGCACTTGCGGCTTTTAAGGTGGCATATGGGGATGAAGACGTGATTTATTCGGGACCTATTTATAAATGTATGAAGATTAAGGGAAACAAAATAATTGTTACGTTTACGAATACGGGTTGTGGTTTAATTGTAAAAGGTAGCGGGAAACTGAAATGTTTTGCTATTTGTGGTCCTGATAGAAAGTTTATCTGGGCAAACGCAAAAATCGAAGATAATAAAGTGATTGTCTGGAATGATAATATTTGTAATCCGGTTGCTGTAAGATATGCGTGGGCTGATAATCCTGAAGGTGCGAATTTGTATAATAAGGAAGGATTACCGGCATCACCTTTTAGAACAGATAGTGAATAATACTTACAGAAAAAATATTGGTGCGAGATCTATTGACCTCGCACCATAATCCTTTTTTATTATTCCTAAGCGATAATCTTTAGTTGTTTACCTCTGGTTGATATCTACTTTCGATTTAACAATTTGAAGTTTTATTTTCTTGAAAGCGCTCATGTCTTTCACAAGGATAATTTTTGCTCTGCGGACTCTATCTCTTAATTCTTCTATTCTTTTAGATGTTATTTTGACTTTACTTGCAGTTTGGGCGTCCAGGCCCGGCATTTTTTGAGCGTTCTGTAAGAATTGATAATCGTTGTCTAATTTTTGCTGCCATTCGTATATGGTTTGCGGCTTTATGTTTTTTATTAAGCTTTCTATTTTTTCGATTTGACGGTTTATAACGATTAATTGTTGTTTTGCAATGAGAACGTTTTGTTTTTTTAGATATCCTTCTAATTCTATAGTTTGAATGGACAGACGTTTTATTTTTGCGGTCAGTTCCATTAATTTTGGTTCTTTCCTGTTAAGATTGAGCATAGCCGTGTTGTAGTAAAGGTTGATTTCTTTGATTTTGTTTTTTATTATGCTTTGTTTTTCTCTTGTATTTTCGTATTCCTTCTTTAATTTATCAATTTTGTATTTGTACTCATCAGTCAAATTTAATCTTCTGGCTAGAATATATCCTTGAGCCATTAATCTTGATGCCTGCATAGCTCGGCCCTGGCTTAAAGCCTGCTCAATCTTTCTGAGTAAAAAATCCAGATGCTCTTTTTTCCATTCATGCCATTTTTTTAATTCTTGCAGTTTGAATGCTCTGACTTCCATTTCCATATTTTTTCTTATTCTTGCCATTTTTTCTTTTTCGAGGATTACTTCTCTACCGGTTTGTTCGTCTTTTGTGGTTACTTTACCTTCCACCACTTTTACCAGGGATTCATCGTTAATATAAGAAGCCTCAAATTCGGTTCCCATTACTCCTGAAACGGATAATGGGCTTTTCACTTCAAAGGATTCGCCTTTTACGAGTTTTCTTATCTTAGCCCAGACCCGCCCAATGGAAATGGAAACAGACCTTTTCTGTGTTCCTGAAGTGATTATTCTCGAGTTTTCGTCTATGTAAAGAGTACTGCTGTCGGAATAAAGTATCTCTGCCTGGGAACTATCGTTTGCTATTATAGTATCGTTGTCCTGTATTTCCATGCCTATGGTAGGTATAATTGTACTATCGGCTCTTTTAATTACTACATCATTTGTATAAAAATCTAAAATTGTTCCTAAAATTAATAGTAACATAACTTCTCCTTTTTTATTTTAGATAAACTGACCTTAAATTAGTTCCTCAAATGAATATTTTTTTACCATAGGGACAAATCAGAAGTTACTGCGTATATACCGGTAGATTCACTTTTGCCTTTAAGCTGGATTTTGCCCACAAAATGTATTTTGTAAGTTCCCTGAAGTTGGTTTTTTGTGATTTCCGATATCAATATTTTTGTTTTATATTCTTTGTTCAGAGGTTCAATACGGGCAGATGTATTTACCGGATCTCCTATAGCCGTATATTCAATTCTATTTGCGGAGCCTACATTACCGATCACCGATTCACCCGAACTTATACCGATCCCGATTTCCAGGGGAGATTTCCCTTTTAGTATTTCCTTTTGGTTCAGATAATGGATGCGATTTTGCATTTCAATTGCACAGGAAACAGCTCTGTCGGCATGTCCGGGATGATGTATTGGTGCTCCGAAAAGCGCCATAATGCCGTCGCCTAAGTACTTATCTACCATACCACCGTATTGAAAAATGGTATCCGACATTTCTTCAAAGAAAGCGTTGAGAATGGCTACAATATTTTCCGGCTCTTCTTTTTCGGCCCTTGGAGTGAAACTTCTTATGTCGCAGAATAAGACGCTGATTTCCTGACGTTTCCCTTCAAGACTCAAGGAAGGAGAATTTATTATCTGATTTACAACTTCCTCGGAAACATATCTCGAAAACAGGTCTTTAATCCACTTTTTTTCCTCTTCTCCAAAATAAATTCGGGAAGTGAGGCCGATTAAAAAGGCAAATATTATGCCTACTATTGGTCTTGACATTTCATAAGAGATAAAATAGCTCATGTACATTACGATTGTAAATAATAGATACCCCAGGATAATTATAAAAGTAATTATTGGTGAGACATAAGGAGCCGTTTTATTTGCCAGTAATAATGTTAGGAAGATTAAGAAGACTGATATTGTTATTACTATGTATTTGGGAGGTGTTGTAATGGGTTTAGAGAATAAAAGATTATGTATTACGTTTGCATGGCATTCCACACCCGGTAATTTAGCTCCGAAGGGAGTTTGAGAATAATCGTATAACTCCGGGAGAGAAGAACCGAACAGGACTATTTTTTTTGCGAACAGGGTATCGGGAATATTTTCTTTTACTACATCTACGAATGAAACATATTTAAATGTTCTTGCATCTCCCTGATATTTTATTCTTAAAGAAACATTGTCTTCCAAAGGAATTTCTCTATTTAAGATTTGTAATTTTCCATCTTTAAAATCCCAATTTTTTACTGCTCTTGCTGCAATGGCAAGAGAGAAAGAGGGTATTGTGTTACCTTTGTAATTGAAAAATAGCGGATCTTTTCTTCTTATACCGTCAGGATCGAAAACATCATTAATTAAACCTATAGTAGCGCCTGCTTCTAAATATTCCGGAATGGGAACGGTTATCCCTTCGTAGTTAAGTTCCGGATTTAAAGGAGGTTCGATTCCGGTGAGAAAATATTTACTCAAATCACTTGAAGGTATACTTGTGCTGTCTGTGTTTAGATAGGATGCGAGCACGACATTTCCGGCTTTTTTAATCGAAGAAGCGATATAAGAGTCGAAAGAAAGAGAAGAAAGTGAGTTTTTTATTTTTTCTTTTATTTCTGAAGAATCTTTGGAAGGAAATATTGTTTTAAAATCATATATTAAACGTTCCAGGTAAACTTTTTTGGCGAAATCATTCATGGAATCAGGTACGGAGAATATTATATCCAATCCTATTACATATGGCCTCTGGGCGGAAATGACGTTTATTGCTTTTCCGAAGTAGTATCTTGGCCAATTATGGTATCTGCCAAGCTCTTTAACGCTTTTTGCATCTATATCCACAATATTTATTTCGGTTCTTTCCTGAGTTAGATCAATTTCAAAGAACTCTCTCTTATCATAAAGGAATCTCTCGAGAGGCATATAGATTTCGGGTCTAAATTCCATTAATACAAATAGAATAATTATAATCAGAAAACCAAAAAGCATTAAAGTTGCATTTTTCTTCATAATAGGATAATTACGAATAAAAGGTAATAAAGTCAAGGGTTGTTTTAAACTACGACCCACACAAAAACATATAAAACCACAGATTACACAAGATTATCACGAGATTTATTGTTTATTTTACCCAACCTAATCCCCAAAATTTTTCACATGTAGAACTTGTTTTTTTACTAAAACCTAATATCTAAAACCTATTTATTTATGGAGCTTGACATATACTTGGAGTTTAATAACTTTGTTTGGAGGATCATATTTGATAAAAAAAATACTTTTTTAAGAAAAGGAGATAAAATGAATGAAATAAAAATTATGCCGTGTCTTGACATGAAAGAAGGTAGGGTTGTTAAGGGTGTTCATTTTGTTGATTTGAAACAGGTAGGTGATCCTGTAGAGAACGCATCGTTTTACCAGAAGGAAGGTGCGGATGAACTTGCCATGCTGGATATAGCCGCAACTCTGGAAAATAGAAAAACAAGACTGGAATGGGTTAAAAACGTCTCTTCGGTTATCGATATTCCTTTAACTGTCGGAGGTGGAATATCCACTTTGGAGGATATAGAATTGGTCCTTTCCGCCGGCGCGGATAAGGTATCCATTAATAGTGCAGCAGTTAAGAATCCCGATTTGATTAATGATGCAGTTTCGGATTTTGGCGCCGAAAAGATAACAATAGCAATTGACGGCAGGAGAAACAATAAGATGCCTTCCGGATTTGAAGTGGTTGTTGCGGGCGGAACAAAACCCGTAGGAAAAGATGCTGTAGAGTGGGCAAAACAATGCGAGAAATTGGGAACAGGTGTGATTCTGCCCACGAGTATGGATGGGGACGGAACAAAAGCCGGTTATGATATAGAATTTACTAAAGCTATTTCCGATGCAGTTGGATTGCCGGTAATCGCTTCGGGCGGTGCCGGAACTCTTGAACATTTTTACCAGGGAGTCGTTAGCGGAGGAGCTGATATTCTGCTGGCTGCTTCGGTTTTTCATTATCGTATTTTAAGCATCAAAGAGGTTAAAGCATACTTGAGGGAAAAAGGTTTAAAAGTTAAGCTCTGATTTTTTGAGCTAGAACATAATAAATGGATATTATTTCCTTCAACGTTAATGGCCTTCGCGCAATACTGAAGAAAGGGTTTAAGGAATGGTTTGAAAGACAAAAGCCTGATGTTCTTTGTCTACAGGAAATAAAGGCAAATAAGAGTCAGATAAACCCGGAAGAATTTCTTGACCTTGAAGGCTATAATTCTTATTGGAATTCAGCTGAAAGAAAGGGATATAGCGGAGTTTTGGTTTTATCAAAAGAAAAATGCGAAGATGTCGGTTTTGGTATGGGAATAGAAAAGTTCGATAATGAAGGAAGGCTCATTAGGCTAAAATTCTACGATTTTACCTTGTTTAACGTTTATTTTCCGAATGGGAAGAGCAATGAAGAACGTTTGCAATTTAAACTTGACTATTATGATGCATTTTTGGAATTATGTGAGGAACTTAGAGGGAAAGGAGAGGAACTTATAATTACAGGAGATTTCAATACCGCTCACAGAGAGATAGATCTTGCAAACCCAAAGGAAAACGAGAAGTATTCCGGATTTTTGCCTGTCGAGCGAAAATGGCTTGATAAACTATTGGAGAAAGGTTATATAGATGCTTTCAGGCGTTTTTATCCTGACAGGGCTGAAATGTACACATGGTGGACTTACAGGTTCAATGCAAGAAAGAGAAATATAGGCTGGAGAATAGATTATTTTTTTGTGACTGAGGGTTTGATAGATAGGGTGCAGGAATCTTCTGTGCTTTCGGATGTGTACGGTTCCGATCATGCCCCTATTCTACTGCGAATAAAATAGATCGTTTGGTAGGTACGAAATCATATTTCATATCCCGTTCCGGGAACCTCAGGCATGTCAACATTATATCCCATTTCTCCTAAGGTAGCCCCCAGAGGTTCCATCTGCTCTTCTTCTCCGTGTACTAAGAAAATTCTCTCGGGAGAAACTTTCTCCACAAAAGAGATAAGGTCATTTCTGTCGGCATGTGCGCTAAACTCGTTAAGAACAACAACTTCAGCTTTTCTCTCATAGGGCTGACCGAAGATATTTACTACCTCCTGTTTTTCCACAAGTTTCCTGCCAAGTGTGTTCTTTGCCTGATAGCCTACGATGAGAATTATATTTCTCTCATCTTCAATATTGTTTTTCAAATGATGCAGTATTCTTCCATGTTCGCACATGCCCGAAGCGGAGATTATAATCATTGGTCCTTCTTTGAGATTCAATGCTTTTGACTGCTCTACATTTTTTATATAGTTTATTTGTCCATAATTGAAAATATGATTTTCCTGAAGCATTCTGTATGCTTCTTTGTCAAAATATTCGGGATGTTTCATGAATACACCCGTTATTTCAACAGTAAGAGGAGAGTCAACATATATCGGTATTTCAGGCAGTCTTTTAGCTATAATAAGTGAGTTTATGGCATAGATTACTTCCTGTGCTCTTTCTAATGCGAATGAAGGAATTATGACTTTCCCTTTTCTATTTATGGCTCTTTTTAAAATCCCTTCAAGATCCCTTTTCGCATTCTCTATATCTCTATGCAATCTGTTGCCGTAGGTGCTTTCCGTAATTAATATATCAACCTTTCCCGGAATTTTTGGGTCCCTTATTATCGGAAGGTTGCTTCTCCCCAGATCTCCGGTAAAAAGGACTTTTTTACCTTCCAACTCCATTAAAACTTCGGATGAACCCAGTATGTGCCCGGCGTCCAGAAATTCGAAATTGATACCTCTTTGATGTTTGTTTTCATAAACTTTGGGTTTGAAAAGGGTAAGCGATTGTTTTGCATCCTCTACAGTGTATAGAGGCTCTATAGGATCTTCTCCTTTTTTCATTATCTTTCTATTAATATATTCAGCGTCTCTCTCATGGATGTAAGCCGAGTCAAGAAGGAGATGTTTGAGGAGATCAATGGTTGCAGGAGTTGTATAAATGTCCTGGGAGAATCCGTTTTTTACGAGATTTGGTATATTGCCTGAGTGATCGATGTGCGCGTGAGAAAGAAGCATATAGTCAATATCTTCAATATTAAACAAAAATTCTTGGTTTTTCTTTTCAGCCTCTTTTCGCCTTCCCTGAAAAAGACCGCATTCAACGAGTATTTTTGTACCGTTCGAGATTAGTAGAAATTTGCTTCCCGTAACCTCTTTTGTCGCCCCGTAAAATTCGATTTTCATTTTGACCTCCTTAATAATCCATTATCTCTATTGAGAATATATGATTTAACGAAAATATCAAGTGCTGAACTTGGCTTTTAGCCGTTAGCTGTTGGCAAAATAAAAGATCGTTGCATATGTAGGACATGTGGTTAATGTAAAAATAATAAAAGTATAAACTACAAGCTCTACATTTTCTATATGTTAAAAAATTAGTAGTGTAGGTTGGGGCGAAAAGCAAATAGCGAACTGCGAATAGCGTTTTCATAAAAGGTGCTTGACAAAGAAATACAGGCGATTATATTTTCACTTAAATGATTGAACGAGAATCAAGAAATATGAAAATTGAGGTAAAGACATTTAAATGAACACAATTAGATTGGGACTTCCAAAAGGCAGTTTAAATACTAGGGATAGAGGTAATACATATAAGTTGCTTGTTGATTCGGGATATGAGATAAGTGGTTATGAGCCCGGAGATGAGTCCGACAAGAACTTAAAAATATTGAACGACCCTGAAGTTGATGTTTATTTGATTAGACCGCAGAGTGCTCCGGTTGAATTAAATAAGGGATTTCTGGATATAGCAATAGTCGGCGATGATTGGGTTACGGAAGAAAGTATAGCCAATTCCGGGAATAATATTTTTAAAATAGGGGATTTGGAATATGGCAAGACAAGAATAGTTGCAGCAATTCCAAATGAAATTCCTTGCGGATCATTCGATGATTTTTTTAATATGGAAAGGCAGTATCCGATTTTATGTTTCACCGAGTATATTAATGTTACAAAAGATTATATTGTGAGAAACCATGCATATATTTCAAATTATGGAACGAAAAAACCGATAGTGCAGATCAGAGGTATCGTTGAGGGAGAGAACGAAATGGTTCAAATTATAAGTTCGGATGGGGTTACAGAAGGCTATATCGCGAAAGGAGCAGACATTGTAGTAGACAATGCGCAGAGTGGAAAAACACTGAAGGAATATGGTTTAAAAGAAATCGCAGAAATCATGAAGTCCAGTGCAGGGCTTTATGCGGGACCAAGTTGTGATGAATGGAAGAAGAAAAAAGCAGAAGATATATTTCAGCAATTATACGGCGCGGTAACAGCAAGGAGATATTTTGACGTTAAGTTCAACGTCACCAATAATAATGTTGAAATGGTAAGAAATTATTTGATATCGGAAAAATTATGTTCCGATGAGCCGACAATAATAAAGGGTGAAAAATATTCACAGGTCAATATTTTGATATTAAAGGACAAATTTCCATTGGTTTTAAGTAATTTGAAAAAAGATTATAGCATTTCCGCAATAGTTAGAAACGAAATAAAACAATTCGTTAAGTAGATTCTTTGAGTCCAAGTCGAATGGCTAAATGGTTGAGTAGTTAATTAATAAAAGAATAAACGAAAAAATCCTGTAAATCTTTGTCAATTCTGTCTTTTTTGGATTTGATAACACCAAAAAATTAAACCCTTGACAAACTGGCATGGATTTTATATAATTAATACTAACCTACAATAAGGGAAAATATAAGGACAGTTATAATGAATAGAAGCAGCAGATAAAGGTTGAAAGAATAGTCCGAATTTAGGTAAAACTTAAAGGAGGTCAATTTGAGAAATTTTTATGAATTATTAATAGTTTTTATATTAGTGTTTTCCATAGATATATTGGCAAAAGACGCGTTTAGTTTTGAGCCCAATGAATACCCGGATAGTGTTACCGAATATGGTATGGAACCTTTTACGACAGGTTATAGAGACAGTAGACCGGAAGATTTTTCGATTGTAGAGGGTGGAAAATCGTACCACGGCACTCATTCAGTACAGTTGAGTATGACTCATGCAGGGACAAGATGGCTTATCTTTGCTAAGAATGCACGTGAAAGCGGTCAAACAGAAGCCTTAGATTCAACTTTTTTGCACGATTTAGATATCCGCGATACTATGTATTATTACCTGTATGTTCCGTGGAATGCTCCTATTGATAGTATCTTTATTTTCGTAAGAGACTTAAGTTGGAATCAAGAGGTACACACGATTTACCACGCTTCAGATTTGCATTTTGGAAGATGGAATGAATTAAAAGACGGAATTTCAGACACTACGATTCCTGGGTTTGGAAACGGTGTTCCGTTTACAACGCCTCTCATACAAAGCGATTTCCAGATTGATACGAAGGCAGGAGTAGTTCCAGCTTGCACGCTATACTTTGACTGTCCCAGCTCGAAAGGAAGAGTACCCAGCAGTTACGTAGATACAACCGGGCAATCCGGAATCGAAATGCCGGAACAGGGTGCTGGAGCAGTTACTATTGTCAAGTCTTCGATTAATTGCGTGGAGTATGCGATTAACGTTAACGCGCCGGTTATGGTACAGGTCTTTGATTTAACAGGTAGGAAGCAATTAGAGATACCTGTTGGAATTCAATCTGTTGGCACCTACAGTATTCCTCTAAACTTACCCGCTGGTGTTTATTTAACCAGAGTCGTTGCTGGCGCAGAAGAAGTAACCGGTAAAGCTATCTGTTTTAAGTAATACCATTTTAAGAGGGGATTGTGAGATCGTAATTCAAGCTTAGATTTTGGACGATTCTCCAATCTTTATAAATAGACAAAAAAAATAGGGGGAAAAATTTTTTCCCCCTATTTTTTTGTTTACCCAAACCCGCAGCACCAAAGTATTTTTACACAAAGACACAAAGAACAAAAGATAGTCCAAGGTCTAATGTGTAAAGTCCAAAGTCATAACTAAATCCTAAATTTACCACAGAGGACACAGAGGAGAAACAAAAAGCACAGAGAACACAGAGAGGAAAAGAAAAAAATATATTTTGTTGTTTAAACTAACCCCTCGTATGTTATACTAAAAATAAATATCCTTGTATATAGGGTAGAATCATTATAAATATACATTACAATTCAATGGATGTGTTGGAAGAATTAAATAAAGGGATAAAGAGAAGGCCTCCAACCCCTTACGATTGGAACGTCCAAT
>CAZRYJ010000060.1:0-3009 GCA_964604245.1 uncultured bacterium
AACCCCCATCTTCACCTTGAAAGAGTGATGTCCTGAGCCATTAGACGACGGAGCCAATTTGCTCTGTAAAATAAACAGAAGTCTCCTTTTGTCAAGGGGTTTAATGCTTTTGCTTCCCTCGTGCTGATCATGGGCGAAGCCCGGGTGAGGTTTTACAAAAAATTCAATAAATCTATCAATGTAGACTTCGTAGGGTTAAAAAATTTGAAGTTGACAGAGGTTGGAGTATGTTTCATAATTGATAAATTAGGATACAGAGAATAGATACCTGATACCAAGTATTAGGTCGAAGTAAAAAATATTTTTCGGGTTACTTGAAGCAGGAGTACATAAGAAGAAGTTATCTGCAGGTGGTTTATCTTCCGGAATATAAATCTATGAATTAATAGCTGATAATCAAAAAGAACCAAGCAAATGTATGGTTGTAAAGTGAGGATTAGTCGTCTTTATATTAATTTATGGCAGAGTTCTTTTCCTTAGATTTCCGGATAATACCAATGTTAAAAAACAGAAATATCTCAGTTCTTTATAGATAAATTCGCTCTTGATTTTTTTGTATTAAAAATTAATATTTAACAAATGAACTACGTTAAAACTTTCGTAAGGCGTGTCTACAAAAGAAAATTTCTCAACTGGATAACAAACAAAACACTTCTTGCGCTCTCTTTACTCCTTACTGTTTATATTTTCTGGTTGTTCTTCAATAGAATTTTTTATATGACCCAGGTAGAATGGAAAATTTTTCCTTTAACGTTACTTCTATCTTTAATTCCTTTTTTATTTGGTAAGCCAAACATTTCCGAAACAGTAGAATTTATTGAGAGAGAAACAAAAGAGTTGAAAGGCAGGCTTTACCTTATAATGGACCCCTATCCTTCCGCTCTCGATTCCGAATTATACAGAAAAAGAGCTATAAAAGAAAGTGTTTCCATATTAAAAGGAAAGGACGTCAAGGCTTTAATGCCTTTAAAGGTAAACTCTAAATATCTTAAATCTCTAGGTTTGACCATATTCACATTAATCGTTTTTTCTCTTTTCTCCGGAGGTGCAAAACTTAAGAAAGTTTCAGCAGTACCTGTAGTAACGTATATAAAGGAGAGAATTAAAGAAAACCAGTCATTCCTGGTGATGGCAAAAGGTCACCAGCTTAGGAGACTTTATCTTTTTTCTGATAAAGGGATAAAGAAAATGGTTTGTCTCGGGGATGGGAAATTTGGTGTTATGGAAAAGATGAGAGGCACTTCGGAAATTCAAGTGGGGTATAGAGTTTGGAAAAGCAAAAAGAGAACAATCGCGGTAACCCCATCATTACGTGTAAAAAACTTGAAACTTAAATATGAATTTCCGGATTATCTTGGAGCAGGTTTTTTTTACGATACATTGTATGAAATTGAGAAAAATATACTGATTCAGGCTTTGGAAGGAACGAGAGTTTATTTTTCCGGTGTATCGAATTTGGCGCTTGGAAGTATAGAAGGAGAGGTCAGCAATAAGAAAATAGCCGGGGAGAGATTTTCCGGTAGTTTTGTCTTGAAAGACAAGCGAAAAATCAGTGTAGAACTAACTGATTCTTCCTTGTTTTCTTCTTATACCTTTAATTTCTTTATTGATCCGATATTCGATGAGCCTCCGAGGATTGAGTTTATTTATCCGCAAGGAGAGTACAAACTGGATGAATCAATGGAAGTACCGATAATATTGCAAGCAGAAGATGATTACTCTCTTTTCTCAACTGAGCTTGTTTACGGAAAAGAAAAAATCGATCTTGTTGTTCCAGAGAAAGCAAAATTTGTTGAGGATTCTATAATTTTACAGGTGGGAAATCTTATGCCCGGAGAAACACTTAAAATTACAGGGATAGCAACTGACCTTGCAGGAAACAAGACGCTTTCTTCGCCGGTTGTTATATTCATGCCTACCCTTGAAGAAATATTCGGTGAATACAAAGAGCTCAGCGATACATTAGAAAAGCACACGATCGGCTTCGAAGAAACAGAAAAAGAATTAGCGGAAAAGATCGAAAATTTCTTATATAAGAATAAACTGGGAAGTAAAAGTCAGGATGAAATAAAGAAAACGTTGAAAGAGCAAAAAGATTTGATTGAGGGAATGCAAAAGTTGGCTCTGATTGCAGAAAAGATAAGGAGTCCTGAGGTTTCTGAAGAGCTGGATCGTATTAAAGAACTCCTTAATAATTCACATGTGAAAGAGTTCTTAAACGACTTAAATAAGATGATGAAAAAAACCGATATTTCACCTGAAGAATTAAAAAAACTTAGCGAAAGTCAGAAAGATTTATTGGAAACATTAGAACTCTTTAAAAAGAGTCTCGAATATCTGAAAAAATTATTGGAACTTAATGAGTTTTCGAACAGGGCACAGGAAATATATGAGAAACAGAAAGAACTTAACTCATCAAAGCCAAACGAAACACTATCGAAACTTGAAAGAGAGCTCAGAGAAGAACTTGCGCAGTTAATTGGTGATATGAAAAAATCTTCGGATGAGAAAATAAAGGAAACCGCTTTGGAGTTTAAAAAGACAAATACAATAGAGGAAATGGAGAAATTGGCAGATTTTATGAAACAAGGAGAATTGAACCAGGAAAGTGCCGAAACTATAGAAGAGAACCTCCGAAATCTAAATACGTCCCTAAAAGCTTTTAGAGAATACAGCGCAGGGGAAAAATTAAGAGAAGCCATTAAAAAGAAAGGATGGGAGCTTAATTTCATATTGCATACACATAATAATCTTATAGACAAGAAGCCCGGTCTTGAAAAAGGGCTGAGCGAACAGGGGCTTTTAGAAGCTCTGGTTCGAATTGAAAAAGAATTGCAGTCACTTTTTCTTGAAACTCTTGCTTTCTCTCCGGAAGTGTTCTCCGCACTTACAAGGGCAAAAGAGAAGATGAAAGATTTAAGTGTTGAACTTACACAAAAGGAAATTCCTAGAGCGTCAATGGAGCGAGTTAACGATTTAATAATACAAGCAATACTTAAACTCTTTTCT
>CAZRYJ010000060.1:3109-11249 GCA_964604245.1 uncultured bacterium
ATTTGGCACGAGGAAAGCTCGACCAAAAACTCATCGAAAGACAGAGGAAAGTTCTTGATAGATTACTTGAAGCAGAAAAAGCTATAAGGGAAGGAGAGGTCTCAAGAAGGCGCAGGTCAAAACCAGGTATTTTTGTCAGTCCGAAGAAAGTTTCCATCCCTAAAAATTTAGGGGAAGAAAAAAAGAATCTCAGGGAACTTCTTGAAAAAAGAATAGAGGAGCCTTATCCCGAAGAATACAAGGAAGAAGTCGAAGAATACTTCAGGAAATTAATAGAATGATATATTTAATACTGCTTTTATCCGTTAATGCAAACGTATTAGATGGAAAAGATGTAGGAAAATACTCTCCCGAAGAAAGAAGAAATATAGCTATTGAATTGGTTCGCAAGCACGAATATGATATTGCTTTATCGCTTGCTCCGGATCAGAATTTAGCTGGTTGCATAAAGATTTTAAAGGGCGATACAAGGGAAGGTATTGAGGATATAAAAGAATCTGCGGCAAAAGGGAATATTTTCTCCTGTGATTTGTATGTGCTTTATAAGCTGGAAGTAGAACAAAAAGAACTCACATATTATATCCGAAACGAATTAAAGATTTATGGTGACAGCACAGTTTCTTTTGAGTCGCCTTACCTGAAGTATTTAGCTTTAGATCCTGAAAGTCTCTATGCTCAAAATTTATCTTCCGATTCTCTTGTTCGGCCTTATATTATTTTCAAGTCAGGAATGGTTAACTCGGAAAAATATCCTGAGAAGGCAAAGCCATATTTCGAGAAATTGATAGAAAGTTATCCGGGTTCAGTCCCAGCTATTGTAGCAAGAAATATATTAAGGGCAATTGAAAAGAAAATAGAGAAGAGCAAAAAAAGAAGGTGACATAAAATTAAATCTATGCCACCTTCAACTTCACCTGTTTCCGAAAAAATTATTCTTTCTTTTTGCTCTTTTTCTTTTTAGCTTTTTTTTCCTTCTTTTCTTCCTTTTCTTCCTCAAATTCTTCACCAAACAATTCCTCTTTTTCTTCAAGAAGATTTTTATTGTCTTTGATCTTAACCAGTATTGTATAAATGAGTGTCTGTCCGGATCCCTGAATGGACAACCCATAGCCAAGAACGATGAAGAGAATCAGATAGAAAGAACCACCAAGGAGAAAACTACCTATAAGTGTTACTTTTGCCACTCCTTCACTTAAAAATGCTCCCTGGGGGAACACAAGCGAAGGGAACCAACGCGCTGCCACCAGAGGAAAGAAATTAGGCAGATAAACATACCATTTAGCGTTCTTCCACATAATATGCCATTCTTCTCCTCCCCATTGACCTATAACCGTGTTAGCCAAAGCAAAAGTTGTTTTAAGTAGATGCGCAAAAACAAAAACGCATAGAAAAGTTGTTACAAATAGAATTGCTTCCCAAAGGATAAACCTCCAGGTCTGGTCATTAATTAACGAGAAAGCTTCAAACACCGTATCAAAGGTATCGCTGTCCGAAGTGGATACTATCGCTGGAGCGGCAAGAAGCACAACACCCGTAACGATTGAAAGATAAACAATAAAAAAGGCACCAGCTATCAAAGGAAGCGAAAGCAATCCTATAAGAACAGGCCCTACAGCAGGGATTTTAATAAGCAATCCCATTACAAGACCTACAAGTATCAATACAGCTATAATAATAGCAAGAAATATCGGGGAACCGAATGCCCCTTTCCAATTTTTTCGAGCGAAAGTCCAGGCTTCCCGTCCTTCATAGAATTCATCTCCTTTTAATTGCTCAAAAGTAATCTTGGATATAGCTGTAAGGGTTACCATATAGAAGTACAATGCAACCAGGCAAGCTACTACATAAATTATAATTCCAATCCAGTTAAGATTACCTTGAACAAAAGGAGCAGGAATAACTCTATATGCCTGCCAGGTTGCTTTTGGATGAGTACCTGAAAGCCAAAGAGCAGCATAAGATAAAATACTGTAAAACAATATTCCGTAAAATAAGCCTTTTACCCCGATCCCTATTTTCTTGGGAGAAAATCCTAAACGACCTGCTCGAAATACATCTCCCCACCTATATTGAAGTTCCATTTTCCCTCCTTTTAAAAAAATGATACGGGTATTTTTTTAAATGTCAAGGGTGATTTTTTTCACTCTTTTTATCAAAATGGAACCAGGAAAACCAGGATGTATTTTTTGCCCTTTAATTGCAATGGTTTTAGGAGATAAATGGAATTGACGCTGTTTTTTAGTTAGACTGCTGGTCGGTTAGTCTGTAAAGAAACACGCTAACCGATCCACATAATACAATTTTTAATATCGAAAACAGAAATCCGTAACTCCAAATCATATCTGCCACAGAGAACACAGAGCCACAACACCGAATTAATCTCACACGAAGACACGAAGCCACAAAGAAAAAAATTAATTTTTATTGTTTTTACTAAATACTAAATCCCAAATCCTATCATCACTATTCAACTATTCAACAATAATTTGTCTAAGTCAAGGGTTAATCTTATATTTATTTCTTAAATCTCCATTCTACCTTAACTATTCAACTGATCCGAAAGATCCGTTATTTCTTCCTGATTTCTTCTTTTAGCAATTCGTTGGCTATAACCAGCTTTTGAATTTCGTTGGTCCCTTCGTATATTTGAGTGATTTTAGCGTCTCTCATCATTTTTTCCACCGGATAATCCTTCATGTAACCGTAACCACCCAAAACCTGTACCGCTTCAACTGTTACTTCCATTGCTACGTCGGACGCGAATAATTTTGCCATTGCGGATTCTTTGGCAAATCTTTTTGCGCCTCCGTCTATGTATCTAGCAACCTGGTAAATTAGAGCTCGGGCTGCTTCTACTTTTGTTGCCATTTCTGCAAGCTTAACTTGAATAGCCTGAAATTCTCCGATTTTTTTACCGAATTGTTTCCTTGTGTTGGCGTAAGACACCGCTTCTCTTAAGGCGCCTTCCGCAATTCCTAATGCTTGAGACCCGACTCCTACGCGAGATTGATCGAATGTTTTCATAGCCATCATAAAACCCGAACCTTCTCTACCAATTAAATTTTCTTTTGGGACTTTACAATCCGTAAACACAAGTTCTCTGGTAGCGGCTGCCCTTATTCCAACTTTATCCTCTTTTTTCCCGAAGGAGAATCCTTCCGTGTCTTTCTCGACAATAATTGCGGAAAGACCTCTTATTCCTTTTCCCGGGGTAGTAGCTGCTATGACGACGTAAATATCGGCTTCACCTGCATTTGAAATAAATATTTTGTTGCCGTTAAATAAGTAGTGCTCTCCATCTTTTATCGCTTTTAATTGAACGTTTCCGGCATCAGAACCGGCTTCGGGTTCTGTTAATGCGAAAGCTGCCCACTTTTCGCCGGACCCAATAGGAGGAAGGTACTTCTTTTTTTGTTCTTCACTGCCAAAAAGTATTATTGGTATTGCACCAAGGCCATTTGCTGCATAAGCAGTGGCTGTTCCGCCGTCAACTATGGATATTTGTTCTGTTGCAAGACACATACCGAACATTCCCATCCCCAGACCCTCATATTCTTCAGGGATAAAAACTCTTATTAAGTCGGATCTACCAATTTCCTTGCGTACTTCAGGTGAAAGTTTGCTCTCCCTGTCCATTTCCTCTCTTAGCGGTTTTATTTTTTCTTCCGCGACAGTTCTCGCCACTTCCTGTATCATCTGTTCTTCTTCTGAAAGCTTATACTCCATGTTTTCCTCCTTAAATTTATTGTTTCCATTCTTCGCCTTGGGAAAGCGGCGAGGTAATTACAGATTATTTATGCTATTTTAGTATTGTTTCGTAAAAATTCAAGGTTAAAAATTATCTCACACAGAGGCACAGAGGACACAGAGAAAAAACAAAATTCATTCTTGCTTCTTGTAAGCCATCTTTCGACGGCAATTGTTAAAAACGGATTTTTGTTTCAACAATTGGATTTTTATTGTTTGTTGGGTATTTTATTATCTTGATGCCTTTTTCAAAGCTTCCTGCATAGAGCTTTCAAACATATTGAACGCCCAGGTTGTGCCCGAAATCACGTCCACGCTGTCTATTTTTTGTTTTTCGAGAAGAAGCCTTGGATAAATATTTATTGCCTTCCATTCATTTCGACACTGTTCTACGTATTCGGGAATACCCTTAAATCTGTTTTCATATTTCTCATCAAAGAAAACTTTGTTGTCCATATCTATAATGCTGAAATCTACTTCACTGATTTTTCCTTCCGAAATAGAAACCGTAGTAACGCCATAATAATTTTCTCGTAGGTAGATTGCCTTTGAAATACCGGTGAAATCACCGTTTTTATATTTGTTTGGATTTTTTACAACACAGGAAGCGGATAATAAAAAAACGATAATAATTATGATTGATAAAATTATACTTTTCCGGATATTTTCTCCTCCTATTTTTTAATTGTGTTACCGTTTTCTTTTAAAATCAATTCCGACAGGATTTTGATGTGCGCAGGGGTTGTGCCGCAGCAGCCTCCAATAATAGCGGCTCCCGATTTATAACATTCCAGTGTTTGCTCCGCGTATAACTCTGGTTCCATATAAAAAACCTTTCCTCCTTCCATTTTCGGCTTTCCCGCATTAGGCTGCGCTATTATAGGTAAAGATGTCGATTTTTTCATAATAGAGACAATTTCCGCCATTTCCAGAGGACCGATATCCCCACAATTTGCGCCCACAACATCCACCCCTTCTTCGGTTATCTTAGTAGCGCATTCTTCGGCGGCATTTCCCATCATGGTCCTGCCTCCGTTTTTTTTCGTCTGGAAAGCCATAGAAACAATAACCGGGATACCGGAAACATCCCTGCAAGCGCGAAGAGCGCAAAGTGCTTCCCGGAGATCGAACATCGTTTCGATTATAAAACCATCAACTCCTGCACTTGAAAGGATAAAAGCCTGTTCTTTGAAAGTTTCATAAAAATCCTTTTCCTTACAAGTTCCATACGGTTCGAGCATTTGCCCGGTTGAGCCGAAGTCTCCCAGTACATATCCGTCATCTCCAACGGCATTTCTCGCCAATTTGACACCGGTGCGGTTAATTTTTTCTACATCGACTTTAACGTTATGAGTTTCGATGTAAATGCGGCTCATTGAAAAAGTATTAGCGATTGCGGCTTGACTTCCAGAATCACGATAATCCCGATGGATTGCTTCTACTATTTCGGGGCGCGTTAAATTAGTGGCACATTTATCCATTGCACCGCGTCTTTCCAATTCGGTTCCCATAGCACCATCTAATATTATAAATTTTTTACTGTTAAAGAAATCAAGGAAATTCAATATCACCTCTCTTAATTTAAAGTAAAAAATAAGTACTTTAACTATGTCTGTCAAGGATATAAAAAATTATTGTTTAAATATTTAACGGTTTTATGCAGGTAAAAATGTAAAGAGGATATTCTCCTTCTTCTAACATATACTCATCGTAGAAATGTTCTTCTTTTGTTTCTTTAATCTCAAAACCTTCTTCTTCTAAAAGAGAAATCCATGTTTTCTTATCAAAAAGACCCAACGTATGTATATCGGTGTAGGTTTCTAATTTTCCTTTATTTCGTATTAAATAGATTATTGTTGCTTCGCAGATTGAATCATTATCGTGAGGTATATAGTTGTTCTCAAAAATTGTGATTTCTATATCTTCTTTTTCCCCGGTATATACAAAGTTGTTAGATTTAAAAGTTTCTTTGATGTTGGCACAAATCAGAAGAACTCCGCCGGGCTTTAAATGTCTGTTTGCGCATTTAATCGCTCTCTTAAGATCTTCTGTTGATGTCATATAGCCAATGGATTCAGGGATGGTTACTGCATCGAATTTCTTTCCCAGTTCTATTGTTCTCATATCGCCGTGGTGATAGACGACTTTCGGGTTAAGCTCTTTTGCAAGTGCAAGCATATTTTCGGTAATGTCTACTCCTGTTACTTTAAAATGTTTCTTAAACGTGTAGTCGTAGATACCAGAGCCGCAACCCAAGTGAAGCAATGTTTTTGTATTTATTTTTGAGCTTTTTTTGATCAATTTGCTGAATAACTCTGTTTCTTTAGCCGCTTTCTCAGGTGAGTAAACGCGTGATTCAGTCCAGGCAAGATCGGTATACGCTTTCCATTTGTTTTTCATTATTTTCTCTTCTGGGATGTAAATACCTTCGAAATTATTTTTTATATATTTTTATAATATAAACAAATTTCATAATTTATTTTTCAATCAAAGTTGTTTATCGCAAATTCCAACTGGCTATCAATACCGTTTTGGATATTTTCTCTTGTTTGTGATATTTGAATATCGGGTATGATTCCATTCCATTCAATTGCTATACTATCAGTTCTACAGATTTCAACGGTTGATATACGGATTGATTTTCCGCTTGTTAAAAAATATTCATGCGGTGCGCTTGATCCGCCGGCTGTTGTATCTCCTACAACAATAACATGTTCTGCCTGTTCTATAACAGCAATAAAATCTTCTGTGGCACTAAAGCATAAACCGTTAACCAAGATGATAACTGGATTTGTATATTGATATTCTCCGCTTGGGGTTATAAGGCTGCGGGGAGTCCACTCACCATCTCTTCTCACCGACAAGCTTAAAATAGGTTCGGAAATTAATCTTCTTATTACAATTCCTCCCATCCCATCACTTCCTCCTTCATTGTTCCTTACATCAACAATTAATCCTTTTGTATCATTTACATAATTTAAGGCAGTAGAGAAAGCTGTTTCAGTCCAAGTATTGTTGAGGAAAGTGGCTATATGAATATAACCGACATTATTGCTTGTTATTCCGTATTCTATTTTTTTATTTTTATCCACTTTTAATTCGGTTGTGAAATAATTTCTTACGACAAAAGGACTATATGTGCCCGTATCCTTTATTTTTCTTCTTGGAGTGAAAGTTGAAATATATCCTCCTCCCTGCGTCTTTAATCCAACGTGTCCATCTTGCAATTCTTTTAGAAGATTAAACAAGACCTCGAAAATTTCATCTCCTCTGGCTTCTTCTGCTTCTTCCCTGTAAACAAAGTGAAGGCTATCCCAATTTATTTCTTTTAATTCAAAGAACGGATATACACTATCTACTATTTTCCATGTCTCTTCGAAATCATTTAAATTATAATCGACAGAATTCTCCGGAATAAAAAGAGATTCACACGCGCAAAATCCATAACAAACAATAATAATCAGTATCCTTAAGTAATATTTCATAGTGTAATTTTTAGGAGGATATATAGATTATTAGATACACCGATATAATAGTCCCATGAAGTCATTCGTGTAATATTGTTTTCATATCCCAGGCCAAAGCCAAGCAGTTTTATTGGCTGATAATTCAATAGAACTTTTGTATCGAAAAATGTGTTTGTTATTGGAGTGCCGAATTTAGCATTGGAATCATCATCGTTTTTTTTGCCTCCAAAAGATAATAGACCTAATTTGGAGAACATTTCGAAAGATAATTTACTGTTGAAAGAAAATCGATACAGGCCGTCAAGCCCTAAATGCAGAAAACCGGCTACTGAGTTTATACTGTTACCGGCAATATTAGGGGAATTTTCCAGGAAGGAGATCGAAACTGAAGGGCCTAAAGCGAGCATTGATTTTTTGTCATTTTGAATTTTATAGAGATATGCCTGGTGAAATAACATATTTTTTGTTTTTTAAAAGATATTATTATTTTTCAATTCGTTGCTGTACAAATATTCTACTCCTATTTTATATAAATATTTCCCATGATCTCTCGTCCAATACGTTCCGAAACAATTTGCAACACCACTATATTTTTCATCAGAGATATACTCATCTCTAATTCCCATTTGCCCAATGCCATAATATAAAGAAAGACCATTAATTGAAGTTTTATCGGGGATCGTATCTTGACAGTATAAAGCACCATTTAAAAAAAACAGAATATTAAATAATATAATCATGTTTATTTTTCTCATATATGCTCCTTTTAAAAAGTAACATACAGATTTCGGATGATTATGTCAAGGAAAAAATAAGGTTGACATTAAAAATCGGAAAAGTATATTTAATTAATTATTTACAATAAAAACCGAGTATAGAGGAGGTATCATGAAAAAGATACTTTGTGTTTTTACTCTTATATTTTT
>CAZRYJ010000061.1:0-11203 GCA_964604245.1 uncultured bacterium
TGATCCCATCCCAACTCCATTTTTTGTCTTTTTTAAAACAACAAAATATTTTTTTAATCCGTGTTTATCCGTGTTCATCCGTGGCTAAATAACCTTGGGTTGGGTGTGGCTATTATCAATTTTTAAACCTAAAAGATTTTTTTTGAAATCAGTGCACATCCGTGTTCATCCGTGGCAATATACCCGGGGTGGGGTGTGGCATTTCAAATCCATTAAATCTGCGTTCATCTGCGTCCCATTATCATCAACTTCCAATCTTCATTTTTTGTTTTTCGTTTTGAAATCTACAATTTTCAATATTCAATTTCCAATTTACAATTGATCATCGTCTATAAACGATGATCTTCGTTCTCTCCTCATCTTTTTCCGCTCCGTCTTTTGCTCTCACAAGCACGTTATAAACTCCATTTCGCACTTCCTCGCCGTCGGTATTTCTTCCGTTCCAGGTTACTTCATTTATCCCCGCGAAACCGGTTATGGCAGTTTCCCAGAGTAAAGTTCCGGTAAGTGAATATATTCTTATTTCTATTTCGCAGTCCCTGCTTACCACAACTCTTATATTTGAAAATTCCCTGTCCGGATCACATGGATTTGGATACGGAACACATTCCTGAATGGAAAGAGCTTCCTGACGGGTTTTGCCGATGCTCGAAAGAACCGGGAAGCGAACGGAAAATGGGAATCTTAAGACCTGAACCCTATCGTTATTCATGTCCGCGACATATAGTCTTTCATGATTTACCGCGATTCCTTCCGGTTTATTGAATTCTCCGCATCCTTTACCCTTTTTTCCGTATTTAAATAGATGATTACCATATGAATCGAAACATCTTATTCTATCATTATTTCGGTCAGTTACCCATATATATCCACGGTAATCTACTTCTACATCCGAAGGCTTATTGAATCCTGTAATTTCCATAAGTATATTCCCGTCTAAATCATATTTTCTAACCGTATTGTTATTAATCAGGCATGTATAGACGTTTCCTTCCTTATCGAACGATATACCTTCAGGATGATGATAACAGCGCAATTTTCTATCCGTTATGTTTATTTCTGTTATTTTATTGAAGAGTGAATCGTATAGGATAACCTTATCGGCAGTCTGATCCGCGACTCCGATTAACACCTTTCCACCTCTCACACCACCAGCTAACCGCGTTCCGCTATCCGCTAACCGCATTGCATCCACACCATCAGGACCTTTTAGTTTTTTTATCGAACGTATATATTCCTGTGACTGGTCAAATTCTGTGATTTCTTTTCTTACCTGTTCCGATATAAGGATATTATTCCATGGTGTAACCACCACATCATTCGGTACGTATCTGTCCGGTATTTCGTATATCAGGTTCCCGAACGGGTCGAATTTTTTAACCATATCCCTGCATCGTAGTTTCTTGCCCCCTTCTCTATCCGTCGCGTAAATATTCCCCTGAATATCATAATCGACACCTTCGGGCTTATGCAGAGGTATATCGAATTCGCAAATAAGACCACCTTTCCAGAGAATTACCTCATCGATTGCTTCATTCCCTCCAAGATCAGTGGCTCTTAGTCTTACTGTCAGGATATTCCCGGATATATCGGAAACGTCCAGTTTCCCTAAAATAGAGTCTTCTACTTCTTCTTCCGATATAGTAATCGTATTCCAGTCTGCAGGATCTATCCCCTCTCCGTATTCAAGTATATATTCTTTAAAGTTCTTATCTTTGGCCGTTCCTATTATCGTTATTTCATCACTAACAAGTGTCGAATCGAGAGGAGATATTATTATCGCAACAGGTTTTGTATCATCTAAGTCATAATATTTGGAATTAAAGGGTTCTTCATTTAGAACATTATCCAGCGCCCGGTAATCTATTCTATAGCTTCCGTCTTCTCCGGATATTGTAAACATCGTACTGTCTCCCTCGGTTGTAGCCGTAAACTGCAAGCTATCAGCTGAAAGCTTCGTGACTGTATATTTTAATTCTTTTACTCCGGACGCAACCTCACTCGATATTGGGTCTTCCCCGGTCAGAATAAGAGGGGTATTTGAAGAGATTAGCACTCGCCCTAAGCTGTCCCCAGGTAGTACATAGCTAGGCGAACCTGTGACAAGCTGGGAGAGTGGGTGAGTCTCATCGACCCGCAGTTCCTTTGAATTGACATCTTCTCTATTTCCCGCTTTATCAACAGAATAATACTCTACAGTATGAGTACCTTCATCTTCAATGTTGAACTCAATGCGGCCGGCGGAAGGCGGATAGCGGTTAGCGATCCACCCTGCTCCGTCTACCTGATAATATATACTATCCACCCCCGATATATCATCACTCACCTCAAAACCGAGGGGTGTCTGGGAGATGATGTAAAGCTGTGAGCTGTCAGCTGATGGCTGATAGCTGGGGCTGCCGGGGATGAGGGTGGTAACCGGTGGTTCACAATCGAGAGCAACCACAGTATCCTTCGGCGATTCAGTATTACCAAGATTATCTTCCGAGTAATAGGATATGATATATCTGTAATATGGGGGAGTGTATGGAATATTAAAACTACCAATAACCTCTATCCATGACTGCACTGTATCACCTGTAAGTGAAGAAACCGCGTAGAAAGAATGCGCAACCCCGCAAGTATCAAAAGCCTCGATACTAATATCTGTCTGGGGTGAAATATAAAGAGTATCGTTATACATCTTCTTAGGTTCGCTAAATAAGAGGCTAGATATTGGCGAAGAATCATCTACAGTTAATTCTTTAGATTTTATATCTTCTCTATTTCCCAAATTATCTACCGAATAATACTCGAGAATATGAGTTCCTTCATCAGCCAAATCGAACTCTCCTCCGGTATAAGTACTCCATGTTCCACTGTCAATACGGTAATAAGTCGTATCGATACCACAGCCTTCTTCATCTGTTTCTAGGATTAAAGGGGTCTGGGAGGTCACATAGAGCGGTTCAGCGGTTAGCGGAAAGCGGGGTATTCCGATATTGAGGGCAGTAATTGGCGCAGTATTATCTACAATTAATTCCTTCGATTCTACTTCTTCTTTATTTCCTGCTATATCTACCGAATAATACTCAACAGTATTAGTTCCTTCGGTACTTATATTAAATATATCGATATAAACATTCCAGGTACCGCTGTTAATGCGATAATAAACAGTATCCAACCCTGAAGCAACTCCATTTACAATCGGATCCTCCGCTGTTATTTCTATAGGTGTTTGGGAGGTAATGTATAGCGGTGAGCTGGAAGCGTCGAGCGGATAGCGAGGGGTGTGAATGCTGAGTTGGGAAACCGGTTTCGTATTATCAACTTTGAAATTAACTTCGACTGGATTTAGATCGGACGAGGAAGTATTCCAGTTATTTCCCGCTTTATCTTCTGCCCTTACTGTTAGATTATATTCACCGTCTTCAGTATTCCCACTGTCCCATAGCCCTTCATACACTCCATTAAGCGAATCTCCTTCTATCCTTGTAATCTCATTATATGAAAGCGCATCTATCCCGTATTCAACTTTTTTAACTCCACTAACGTCATCCGTAACTCTTGCTCTTACCGCCAGGTTTTGTGAATAATACTCATCTTCGTCGGGAGATATTATCTCCGTTATAAGAGGTGATATAACATCCAATATTATTATATTATCTATCCCTACTCCTGTATTTTCACCCTCTGCCTCAATCACAAACGAAACAAGATAATTTTTCGTGGCGTAATACTTTCCGCTTCCCATTCTTAAGGTATCATAATATGTTGAATCCATCATTATTGAGAGAGGAGTTGTCACTGTATCTTTTTCTTCTTTTGTGACCGGATCTATCACGTTTGTTATGCCATAGCCATTGATATCTATATTGCCTGTATTTTTCACCCATCTTGCCACATCGAAGTATTCTCCCCACTGGACGCTCTCCTCTATTACGTTTATTCCTCCCATAAGAACAACAGACTCTGACAAAGTAAATGAAAGAGAGTCATCAGAGAGAACAGAGCCATCGTCGTTATTGAAAAGGATACCTTTTATCCAGTATTCACCCGGAAGTGATGCTTCTGTATTCCAGAAATCCTTTCTGTTTACAACCTCATCCAGTGAAAGTCCAAATGAATGTGAATATTTTGTCAGAGTGTCATTATCAGGTGAAATAACAGCAATTTCAAGTAATGTTTCATCAAAAAAGTAATTAGGAGAAGTGTTTTTAGCGGTCGAATTTATCTCGACATTTTCATAGGATTTATAGGATGATTTATTCGTAAACAGGGAAATGCTTGCAGAAATCTCGGGGATGATATCAAAATCATCTTCATCTCGAGCTCTAAGTCTGCTTCCTTCTTCAGCTTCTCCAAGAACAGTATAAGTTCCCCAGAGGGTTCTCTCTGTATTCCAGTAAATGAGCGTATCTATCACTTCATGCGGTTCTAAAGTTGTGTTAAACGTAGAAATCAACTCATCTCTCTCTTTAATCATCAAATCTACCGTTAAATCCGTTGGATTTTCACTATTATTTTCTATTACTATCATTACTCCAACGCTATCATAAGCACCGTATTCATCTTTATCCGCTGTGACTGAAAGAACAATGGGTGAAGGACCAATACTTATGGCTTTGCTCATTGTGTTATTATCTTCCGATAATTCTTCTATTAAATTATCCGGATCGGCATATAATTCTATATCGTGAGTTCCGAACCATCCATATGTATCCCATTCCAATTCTACAGGCATTGTTTCTCCGGTTTTAAGGGTATCATTTATAATCTCACTGCCGATCAAACTTCCGTCCGATGAAAAGTTTACCCTGAAATTAGATACAGAAGCGCCTGTGTTATGAGTTAAACCCGTTATATTTACTATATCTCCTTCCATTGGATCCCCGGGTTGGAACAGTATATCTGTTATCGTTAAATCGGGTAAAGTCGGAACGCTTATCTCAACAGTGGTCATCAAGCGATTATTGTTCTCGTTTGATTCTTCCACAATATCCTCGGCGTCAACCCATGCCCAGATGGGATTAATACCGGGATAACCTTTTGAACTCCATCTAATCTCTATCGAGGTGTTTTCTCCGGCATTTAAAGCAGGAACAGAGGTCTCATTTATAAGTTCTCCGTTCTCAGGTATTCCGAGGAAGAATTTTATTCGGTTTTCTCCCGAGGGAAGTGAACTCTGATTTATGACATCTGCAGTTAAGAGTATTGTATCTCCTTCCATTGCGCTCTGTGGGAAGGGTGTTAGACTTGTTATAAGTAAATCGGGAGCGGAGACAGTTGTAATCCTGCGGTAGGTAACAAATTCATTTCCCGCTTTATCATAAGTCTTAAGTCTGAGCGTGGAAACACCCGAAGGAAGAGCGGCTATATCGATAGAACCGAGAATACCCTCGACGATAAATATAACACCCTCTGATATTAAATCCCAACTTGTAGGATTTTCACCTTCTCCGTATTCAAGAGTGAAATGGTCAAAATTAGCAGCGCTTCCTTCCCAGTTGGCATCCGTCGCGGTACCTATTATCGTTAGATTAGGTGTACCTGTGGTTACAGTGTCCCATTCGGACGGCTGAAGGATTATTCCCGTAGGTGGAATATTATCTATTTCAACCGTATCCGTTACTGAAAACCCTTTATTACTCCAAACAATATATGGATATATTCCGCTCGAGTAAGAACTTCCGTCCCAGCTTTCCTGATTGCTCCCTTCTATTCTATCGAAAGGTCCGAGAACAGTTATTGTATCTCCTGTTAAATTATTCAGAATATAAATTTCTATATCTGAATTTCCTGAAAGGGTATAGCTTATATTTGTTATGTCTTTAATCCCCGGACTCATTCCCGGTGAGAACGGATCAGGATTAGCGCCCTCTGAAGATATACTGAAATAAACAATATCAACGTCGGTCCATTCGATATCGCTCATTCCTTCTATATCTTCCACTTTAAGACCGATTTTTCCTGTAAATGGTTCATCCCAGGTCCACTGCCCGCTTTTTTCAAGGAGGTCATCGAACTCTCCGTCTCCGTCTATATCCCATCCGTAAAAAACGATAGAGTCACCCTCGAGAGTATCCGGGTCATAAGATGCGGAACCGTCAAGGAAAATAGAAGAATTTACAAATCCTTCGTAAGGACCTCCCGCGTTTGCAACAGGCGGGTGGTTTTCGAGAGTTACATTAATAATACAAACATCGATATCGGTTCTCGGAGGAGTGTTATCGTCGTATATTTTTAATGTAACATAATATTTTCCCGTATCGGGCCACATATATACAGACGTGACACCGGTTGAATCGTAAATACCGTCGTCATTAAAATCCCATTCGTATTCTACAATGGTTCTCGATGTATCCTGATGATATGACGAAGAACCGTTGAAATGGACGATATCCCCAGGTGCTACAATTTGGTCCGGTCCCGCGTCCGCGACAGGCGGTTCGCCTATTACGTAGGGGGTGAGAATTAGGATAGACCAGGATGTGGCGAGCGCATCGTATTTATAGATTCCCATTGGATAAGAACCATCTCCTCTCTGACAGGAAAGTAATGAATCAACGTATTCCTCGTACCAATTATGTTCTCCTATATACTCGATTGGTGGATCTGCAGTTCTACAGCCTTTCATCACTCCATACATACCATATAAAAACCCAAAATTCTTAGCAGCAACGTAATTTTCACCTTTATTATACCAGTTGTCATTTATAAAATTAAGTGCTTTTTGAAATCTACTGGTATCTTCCGAAGAAACACCACAATAAGAAAGTTCACAAAGTCCGGCAGCAGTACGTGTTAATGTTTCATAATCAGTTGTAGTTCTTAACGTATCTATGTATGTAAATCCTCCGTTAGATTTTTGAGACATTGCAATCCACTTCATAAGCTCATCTTTTACCCAATCGGGTGCATATATACCCCACTCATTCTCTGCCGCATGTAGGGCAAGTGAAGGCCACTGGGTTACAGAATTATCACTACTTCTAGTATTAGGGTAATATCTCCAACCTCCTCTTCCATATTTAGACTCATTCTGCGCCCAGGAAAGGAAATCAACTGCGTCAACAATCAAGTCTCTAAACGTCGCGGCTGTATCTCCATAGCTGCCTAAAAAGATTTGTTTCCATTCTTGAGATTTATCCGCTCCCCAATAAGCCCGGTGGTCCCAATTGTACGCTCTAAATCGAAGCATAACTTGTTCGGGGGTATTAACAGGGTCTATCCATACCCATGTGCTGAAATAGCTTCCCGGTTCGATGAAAATTTGTTGACTAGGACTGGAATAATAATGCTCATCTCGAGTAATAGAGGATGGAGCAGCGCTCCTATGAGCTTTAATTCCACTGTAAACCGTATCCGTAACCCAATCCCAGGTTCCATAGGCAGTAGCTCCCGCGGGAATAGTATCATCAACACAAACATATTCACTTCCATCAGGAAAAACAATAACTGACCTGTCCCAAAATACCTTTCCTCCATAGATATCGAAAGAAATTCCCTGTAAATATTCACCCTCCATTTCAATATCGACAGCAGGAACTTTTAATTCGACCCATCTTCCAAGAGGTATCAGCCTTCTTCCAAAATTGCTATCCGGATCACAGCTTGCGATAATTGCCATCATAGCCATCGGGCTCTCGTAACCTATTTTCTCATTAATGTCTCCAGTTTCCGGATGTAAGACACCCTTAGTGTAAAAACTAACCCCCTTACTATTTCCATCTGTATCAGGATTGCCGGCGTCTTGAACTGACAAATGATTATAAGTAGTATTTTTTAAAAGCTCCTCTTCTGCCATTTTTAAGTATTCGGCATATATATCTTTATCAAAGTTTCCCGCGGAAGTGTAACCATTATTCGCGAAAGCAAGGAGTGGCATGCTTGTACAACCAATATCGAAATCCCGTCCGTTAAAATTGTGCCACATCCCGTCCTCACTTTGAATAGTGTAAAGATATCTTAAACCATCTTCGATAGCGGCATTTACTTTAGCACGGTCTTTTGGTATCACATGAATTAAAGCGGTATCACTATCAACCGCGTCGTGCTCATCCCGTACGGTCAGAACTGCGTTGTAATCCTTCCACATACCTGTATAGGTATGTTTTTCCATAATAAACTTTGGGTTTTGTACTATTTCTTCCGCGGGTGGCGAGCCGTCCCCAAAATCAATTGAATAGAATAGAGTATCCGGAAAATAATGATGCGGACCTTCAAAATGGAGGGAAGTTCCAGGAGTGGGGTAAGAATTATATAAGGTTAAATTACTTGTATCTTTTAGTATTCCAATAGGAACACCGGTTTTTGATCCGATTGCATTGTAATTAAACCTTATGTCCCCATTTTCATATAAAATTGCCTGAAAAGTATTAGCGTCTATATTTTTTCTGCCCGAATAATCGAAAAAGGTAAAAATAGCCTTTCGGGGAAAAGACTTCTCATCCACTTTATAATATACCCTTCCATTTGAATATCTATCGTCGTATCTATACCACAGGGGAGCAATAGCATCCCTCGCTTGATCATTAATCCAATAATAGCCATTGTGTTTGCCAATATCAATATGTCCTCTTGCGGCAACGTTAACTTTATTCACTAATGTATCATAAAATTGAAATTCAAAAGGTAAATCTATAATTTTAGAGGAATTACTACCACTTGTTGTCCAGGCTCTTAATCCAGTCCAGGTACCGTAATCACCATCAAGTGTATAGGGAGTTTTTCTCATAGGATACCTGATTGGTTTGTAAAGAATCGAAAGACCTTCATAAGTCTCACCTCCTATACCCCTGGTATATATTCTACCGTCGCCATAATTTAAACCAACAAAAAAGCTTTGAATACTGCTGTAGATCTTAACTTCTTTATAATTCATCATTATCTCTCCGGACGGATAAAATACTGTCTGGAAAGTAAAGATATCTCTTTCTTTAGGAGAAGTATTCTGTCCATTTGTAGCATAGGCAGTAGTTGTAACGAAGCAAGTGTCCCCCCCTTCTGCTTTGGAAAATTTGTATAAACCTCCCCCTTTTACATGAATTACCAGTGGTTGATTCCCAATAGCATAAACAGGAAGACATGTATAACCACCGTGACATAGATTAGGATTTGGGAATGTAGATTGAGCTTCATACCATTCCTGGTCCCTTATTCCATTAAAATAAAAGAGCCCGTTGGTCATAACGGTAAGACTATTATAACTTCTATCATAAATGTCAAAAGTAAAAGGCATCCCAAGCTTTACCCATGTTTTATTGTTAGTCCAATAATTATCTAACACAATGTAATCTCCGTACGCAATCCACCTGAAATCTTTTTCTATATAACCGTAAGTTTCATTATTCAGAATAAATCCAAAAGTTTCTCCGGACTTTGGCAAAGCCTCAAGTGATATTCCCTGTACTTCGTCTCCTTTATTAATACCTACTTTTGGCAGTATATACTCTCCCACTTCTCCAACTAATTTATAATTAAAGAAAATATCTCCTGTTTCTTTAATTATCATCTGAAACGTATTAATACTGGAAGAATATTCACATCTGACGCTATCCCATGTTATTACACATCTCTTTCCATATTCATCTTCAATATCATTTATCCGGACAGGACGGTCCTGAAAAACATAAAGGTCATACCCATAAGGACAAATCGCATAATCAGGTCTAGATATGGGAAAAGAATCACCCTTAGATGGCCACCTTGCATGATGGTACCATTCTTGGTTATTAGTAGCCCAGAAATCAGCCCATCCATTTGTACTTATGAAAAGAGAATCAAAATCTCTGTCATAAAAATGAAATAGAAAGTCTAATTGATGAGTTGTGTAATCGGTATCCCCATAAAGTCCTGAACCTATACCATAATCATCTTCCCACACTAAAGCTTTCTTATAAATCGATTGATTAATACCTTTTTTAAACTGTATAGACTTTTTACTGGTAGGATGCGCCGGATAAAAAGTTCCTTCGATACCATCACCCTTATTCATTCCTACAGCAGGTGAATCCAGATGATTGACTTCAATATTATCATAACTATACATTATCTTATTGTTTTCGGTAAGAATAAGCTGAAAACTGTATGTATTTTCAGGATGATTTTTCAAATGAGCGTTTAACCACGTAATTATGAAAACATCCCAACTATTTGTCCAATCATTTCCATCTGATACTTTTGTCTCAAGACAATATACCCTTCCGTCTTCCTCAAAATATAGATCTTCGAGATACGGAGCTAAAACATATTTAAAAGAATTAGAAGGGAATGAATCGCAGGAATTAAGCGTGTAATCATTCTCATCTGAAAAACCTACATACCCATTTGTGCTTATATGAATTTCGTTAAATGTTGCATCATAAAGTTCAACTGGAAACGGCAGAGAAACCGTTGTATAATCATCGTCTCCTGTGAGACCGGTATTTGTTCCGAAATCCATCTCCCAGTGAGAATCAACGATTTCCTTTTCGTATTCTCTGTCCAGTAAGGAAAGAGCCCTCTTACTTACCGGTTTGTCTTCATAAGTCCTTCCCTCGATTCCATCACCAAGATTTACACCGACCGCTGCTTCTACTGTTGTATCGATTTTTTCATAATTAAATCTTATATTACCTTCTTTAAAAAGAATTAACTGGAATGTATATTTCTCTTCAGGATTATCTTTCGGGGAAACATTAGACCAGGTTATAACAAAACGATGCGATGGCCAGAAATGGAAAGTTCCCTCTGAATTTTCCAAATAGTAAACCGCGGCAAGTTCTATTTCTTCATAAGGATCTTCTATTAACTCAAAATCCGCCCAGAAAGGAGCAATTATATATTTATCCTGCTCATTGGGAAAACTGTCCGAAGCGGTCTTTTTCGTGTAATCATTCTCAGGTGAAAATCCCACAAATCCATTTGTGCTTATATATATCTCATTAAAAGTAGAATCATAAAATTCAAATTCAAACGGAAGCGTAACCACTGTGTATTCATCATCTCCTGAAAGACCGGTATTCGTTCCAAAATCCACTTCCCAGTGACCTTCTTCTTCCGTCATATCATAATCAGCTGCAACGGTAAATTGCCTTGATCCCCAGTTGGGATCGTGTACATTACCCCATACAATCATTTCTCTGCCCGGCCAGGTCGGATATTCAGGCATAATATTTACACTCGGCGGGAAATTGCCTACAACCGGACCATTATTCCTGCTAATCGGGCCCTTATCTTTTAT
>CAZRYJ010000062.1:0-10961 GCA_964604245.1 uncultured bacterium
TTTATACTTGAAGAAATGGCTGCGGTTCACCTCTGGGAATCCTTATTCCAAAAAGGATGGACAGACGAACTGTCCGATCACTTCTCCACTAAATATGAAAAAAGATGGAGAAAAGAGGGAAAAGAAATCTTTTATATGATGTTTCAGAAGAAAGCCGATATCGAGAAAAGCTTTCGAATGAAAGAATTTAAAATACCCGGTAACATAACACTTCCAAATTTCCCACTTTCAAAATTAAAAAAGATCAGAGGTGAATCAATCTGTAAGAAGGATTCTGTTTCTAAATTATTAAAAATCATAGAGAAAAAAAATGGCTATACTTTGACCGTTTTCCTGAAAGATGATACATTAATCAGAAAAGCAGACCTAACGATTAGTAAAAAGGATAGTAACAAATGGGAACTTAAAATTCCCGAAAAACTGTTCCGTACCCGTTCACTTAAAACATTTATCAGTAAACTAAAAACTCTCGATAAATAAAGAAGCAGAAATCAGAAGAATTATAAAACCCAACCAAAGAAATAAAAAATAGGCTGGTATTAAACCAAAGTGGAAAATATACGTAGTCAAAATAATATGCAAAAAGAAATCAAAGCCCAGAAGAATAATCGTTAGAAGGTATGCAATAATATACGGCAAAAGCTCGTTCTTAATATGTTGATATATCTTTTGAAATCTTATTGCATCAATAAAAGACCCGGAGTCAGAAAATAGAATTAGACTCATCGGCAGAAAAAACATCACAATAAAACTTAAAAGAAACGAAAATGATAATACAAAAAAACCACTAAGATTTAGAGTAGATATTACAAACCTGGGATTTACCAAAAATTCTATCACAGATCCCGGCAATAAAGATAAAAATAATACCGGAACGGCAAAGTAAAATAAGATTATTAATCCCCACTCAAATCCTTTCAAAAACAATAGACCCCAATTATGCCACGAAGGGAGTTCTTTATTACCTGTTTCTAAGCGATTATATATAAATCGAGCAATAAAACCAAAAGAGAAGATAAACAAAGGAGGTATCATCAAAAAAATACCCCCTATCAAAGTTTTCCTGAACCATTCTTTATCTTTGAAGATTACCGATAAATCTCTCTCAATATTCAATTCAGCTCCTCCAGATGTATCCCATATTCCATCGCATCAGAAAGCGCTGTCCAGCTTGCTTCGATTATATTTGTAGAAGCACCAACCGTACTCCAGTATTTATTATTAAGCTGCATATCGATCATAACCCTTGTAATGGCACCTGTACCTTTATTGCTATTTATAATATGAACCTTATAATCCGCAAGATGGAATTTTTCTATGTGCGGATGTCCCTCCCTTAGTGCTTTAGATAATGCAAGATATAGAGCATCAACCGGACCATCGCCTTCGGCTGCCACATGAAAAACTTCGCCCCCTACCAGCACTTTTACCGTAGCTTCAGCAAAGATACCTCTTTTTTCTCTATGTTCAACAACAACTGTAAAATCCAACATCTTAAATGGAGGAGAATAACCTTTCTTGCAACGAAGTAAAAGTAATTCTACGGAAGCCTCTGCTCCTTCAAAACTAAAACCATTATGCTCTAAAGTTTTTATTTTATCCAATATTTCCTTGATATTATCAATTTTACCGGACATTCCCATTTCTTCGAGTTTACTGTAAAGATTTGATTTGCCGGCAAGCTCAGAGATTAAAACCCTTGATTCGTTACCTACCAGTTTAGGATCAATATGCTGATAAGAAAGAGGGTTCCGCCTCATAGCAGATACATGAATTCCTCCTTTATGAGCGAATGCGCTTCGACCGATATAGGGAGAGCGATACGGAGGCTGCTGATTCGCTATAAATGCCACCGCGTTTGCTACCCTTGTTAAATGAACCAAATTCCGAGGAGGCAAAACCTCTATTCCTAACTTCAACTGAAGGTTCGGTATTAATGCGCTAAGGTCCGCATTACCACAGCGTTCGCCATATCCATTTGTAGTGCCCTGTACATGGGTTGCTCCGGCCCCCACCGCCGCAAGCGTGTTTCCCATGGCAGTTCCAGAATCGTTGTGCGTATGAATTCCGATAACTTTATCAGGAAATTTTAATTTAACTTTTTCGGTTATATTTTTAACTTCATGTGGAAGACTTCCACCATTTGTATCGCAAAGAACCAAAGCGTCTGCCCCTCCGTTTGCAGCAGCATCAAGAGCCGCCGTTGCATATTCAGAGTTGGCTTTATATCCATCAAAGAAGTGTTCTGCATCAAATATTACTTCACGACCTTTCGATTTAAGGTATTTTATGCTTTTTTCGATCATATGAAGATTCCTGTCCAACGTTGCGCGCAGTGCATCTTCAACATGAAGAGTCCAGGTTTTTCCGAATATTGTCACAACAGGAGTTCCGGAATCCAACAGGGCTTTGATGTTATTGTCTTTTGCAGGATCTGTATCCTTATGGCAGGTACTACCGAAAGCCGCTATACGAGCGCTTTCCAATTTCAGATCTTTGACCTTTTTAAAGTATTCTGCATCCTTGGGGTTGGAACCCGGCCATCCGCCCTCAATGTAATCGATTCCCAGTTCATCAAGTAATTTAGTTATCTTTAGCTTATCTGTTGAGGAAAGAGAAATACCCTCTGCCTGCGTTCCTTCACGGAGCGTTGCATCATATAATTTTACTTTTTTTGCGTTTTCTTTACTCTCATCCCTTGATTTTTTCCCGGACTTTTTCATTGCATCCTCCACAAATTTCAAATACCTTCTAATTCTAAGACCCAACACCTAATTTCATACCACCTTATCGTCTATCCAATCCATCATACCTCTTAATTGTTTGCCTATAATTTCGAGTGGATGATTTTTATCCCTCTCTTCAAATTTTTTCATATTCGGCTTTCCTTTCGCAGCTTCCTCAATCCACTCCTTCGCAAAAGATCCATCCTTTATCTCAGATAGTATCTTTTTCATCTCTTTCTTTGTATCTTCGGAAATAATACGCTCACCTCTGGTAAAGTCTCCGTATTCAGCCGTATTACTTACGGAATAACGCATGTAGTTCAAACCACCCTGGTAAAAAAGGTCCACGATTAATTTTAGTTCGTGCATACATTCAAAATAAGCAATCTCCGGTTGATAGCCCTCTTCAATTAACACCTCAAAAGCTTTTTTAACAAGAGCGGAAACTCCTCCGCAAAGAACAACCTGCTCTCCGAACAAATCGGTTTCTGTCTCTTCAGGAAAAGTTGTTTTTATTGATCCGCCTTTTGTTCCGCCGATCCCCTTTGAATACGCAAGAGCCAACTGGAAAGCGTTACCGCTGGCATCATTCTCTACGGCTATAAGATTCGGCACTCCCCCACCTTTTTCATATTCACTTCTAACAAGATGCCCGGGACCTTTGGGAGCAACCATTATGACATCTACGTAATCGGGAGGGACAATTTGCTTAAATCTAATATTAAAACCGTGAGAAAAAAGCAAAGCATTTCCTTTTTTTAAATTTGGCTCTACAGACTGTTTATAAATTTTAGCCTGTATCTCATCGGGTACAAGAACAGCGATAATATCAGCTCTCGAAGCAAGTTCATCTGCAGTCATCGGGTCAAAACCATGTTCTTTTGCTAATTTATAATTATCTGTTCCCTCAACTTCTGCCACGATAACATTCAATCCTGAATCTCTTAAATTTTGAGCCTGTGCGTGCCCCTGACTTCCGTAACCAATAATACCTATAGTTTTACCCTTTAAGATATCCAGATCTACATCGTTATCATAATAAATCTCAGCCATTATTCTCCTCCTTTTTTTCTGGCAATTGCTATCTTTCCGGTCCTTACAATTTCCACAATACCAAAAGATTTAATCAATTCAATAAAAGCTTGAATCTTGTTGTCTTTACCCGTAATTTCAACAGTCATCGTATCTCTTCCAACATCGACAATTTTTGCTCTGAATATATCTACTATTTCAATAAGCTCAGCACGGGTTTTTCTTGAAAGGTTAACTTTAATTAACACCATTTCTCTTTCCACATGTTCCACATTGGTGAAGTCTCTAACTTTTATAACGTTTATAAGCTTATTCAATTGCTTTTTTATCTCCTCAAAAATATAATCATCTCCGTTAACAACCATCGTTATCCTGGAAAGATTCGCATCCAGTGTTTCTCCGACAGAAAGACTTTCAATATTAAACCCTCTACTGCTGAACAGCTCAGAAACTCTTGCAAGAACTCCGAATTTATTTTCAACCAGAACAGAAATAATTCTTTTCATTATGCCATACCTCCCATCATCTGTCTTAGTGAAGCGCCAGTAGGAACCATCGGGAAAACATTTTCCTCACTATCAATTATACAATCAACAATAACAGGACCATCTGTTTCTAATGCTTTCTTAATCGCTTTCTTAACGCCATCATTATTTAAAACTCTTATACCGGTTGCGCCGTAAGCTTCCGCAAGTTTAACAAAATCAGGTGTATATTCAACACGTTTTAGGGTTTTTTTACATTTACCTGGGTTTATCGCTCCGGTTCTAAGACACGTTGCAGCATATCTTTGATCATAGAACAATTCCTGCCATTGACGAACCATACCGAGAAAACCGTTGTTCAGAACAATGATCTTAACTCCGATGTTATTTATAACTGCAGTTGCCAATTCCTGGATATTCATCTGAATGCTACCGTCACCGGCAATATCGAAAACCGGCATATCAGGTCTGGCAACCTTTGCACCTATAGCAGCCGGGAAACCATACCCCATTGTACCCAGTCCGCCAGAAGTTAGAAGTGTACGAGGTTTATCAAACTTATAAAACTGAGCAACCCACATTTGATTTTGTCCGACTTCGGTTGAAATAATCGCTCTACCCTTTGTAACCTCACGAACACATTCAATCACATACTGAGGAGAGACAACATCTGATTTTTTCTTATAGCTAAGAGGGAATTCCTCCTTCCAGGCGTCGACCTCTTTTATCCAATCTTTATGTTCCTTGGGCTTAAGTGCTTTCTCAAGTTCCTTTAAAATATGCTTTGCGTCACCAACAATTGGGATGTCAACCCTAACGTTCTTCCCAACTGAAGTCGGGTCAATATCTATGTGTACGATCTTAGCATGAGGAGCAAACTCGGAAATCTTTCCGGTAACCCTATCATCGAAACGTGCTCCTATAGCTATTATCAAATCCGACTCCATTATAGCGTAGTTTGCATACTGGGTACCATGCATTCCTAGCATACCAAGAGAAAGTTCATGTGTTTCAGGAAAAGCGCCCAATCCCATCAATGTGGCAGTAACGGGCGTGTTTATTTTTTCCGCAAGCTTCTTTAACAAATCTGAAGCATCTGACGTAATAACTCCTCCTCCTGAGTATATAACAGGTCTTTTTGCTTTGTTAATAAATTCCGCTGCCTTCTTTATCTGTTTTAAACTACCAATAAGTGTAGGCTTATAACCCGGTATATTAACGCCTTTGCTATTGATTTTGGAAGTTTTTTCTTTCTGAACATCTTTAGGAATATCAATTAAAACGGGACCAGGACGTCCGGTAGTTGCAATGTAAAATGCTTCATCGATTATCTGAGCAAGATTATCAACGTCTTTAACCAGATAATTATGCTTGGTTATGGCTCTGGTTATACCCGTGGCATCTACTTCCTGGAAAGCCTCATTACCAATAAGGGCTGTCGGCACCTGACCGGTAATTGCTATTATAGGAATAGAATCCATTTGCGCAGTCGCTATACCGGTAACAAGATTTGTAGCTCCCGGACCGGAAGTCGCAATGCAAACTCCGCACTTTCCGGAAGCTCTGGCGTATCCGTCAGCCGCGTGAACTGCTCCCTGCTCATGACGAGTCAGATAGAAATCTATATCGCTATCATGTAAAAAGTCAAAAATGTCTATGACAGCTCCGCCAGGATATCCAAAAATAACTTCTGTTTTATTTTCTTTTAAGGACTTAATAAGTATTCCAGCCCCGCTTAATTTCTTTTTTTCCGATTTATCTTTTTTCATTTTTCTAAATACCTCCTGCAAATTGAAAAATTATATTTCTAACATCATTATGATTTAGAAGCCTAAATCATATAACCTTTAGTTTCTTTAATGTTTTTCATAATAACACTTGTACGTAATATTTCAAGTCAAAAACATACATTGATTTTAACAATTTCAATAAAAAAGATTTGTCTTTTAAAAAGATATACAGTGATGTTTTTTTTATTTTGTCTTCAAGAAAAATTTTGACAGAAAAATAAGAAGTATCTCGTTTAGAGCTTTTGCGAAAACAATATGTTAACTTGAAATCCCCAATTCTACTCCCAACATAAATATATAACTCCTTTAGTTTGAAAACTATAACAAAAGTTCTAAAAAAGTCAACCCCTCAAACTATTATTACTTGACAATACATATTAAAAAAGTATAATTAATTAAGAGGGTTTACAACCAAACGCTAAGCGTAAAAAAAGGAGGAAAATGTGTTTACTTCTATATTTCTTACAGTTTTATTGGTATCACAGTTAGGAGGAAATTATGCAGGATTTGTGGAAGGAAATATTTTTGCTTACTCTGTGGAAGAATGGTTGAAATTCCCCTTTTACGACACTACTTATTATGGTGTAGACACATTTCAGGTGATTGACTCAACGCAATATGAAGGAAATGCCGCATGGAATGTTAGAGATCGTTTGTTGCTCGAGGGGATGACTGGTTTTGATTCAACTTCTACATACTGGTTGGAAGATACATTTCTTAAAATAGAATTAAATTTTTTTGACGAGATAACTTTGAATAGTAAAGAACTTAAATTGCCTTTTATAGTTGGTGATGGATGGAATAGGGGTTCGAGAGGTATATATGTTGGATTTTTTGATAATGATGAAGTTGCTGATACTTTTAGAATTACTAATGATACTGCGGAGGTAATCTCTATTGAAGATATTGAAATACCATATGGTAATGTAGAGGATGCTTACAAAATAAAAAAGTCTTTAAATTATAGGATATGGTACTCTACAGCGGGAAGCATGTCCATGAATTTTATTAACCATGAATGGTGGAAACCTTACTTAGGAAAAGTAAAGGATTCCAATTATACGAGAACAGCGGTTGCAGGCATTACTCTGATAACTGTAATTAAAAGAGAATTGAATAATTTTCTGAGTGGTATAGATGAAGATTTATTTTTGGATAAGTACAATATCGTAAGTGAGTTACTTACTAGAGATAGAGTAAAATTAACTATTTTACTCCCTAATAAAGAAAGTGTTTCCCTTTGTCTCTACGATTTAACAGGAAGACTTATAAAAAATAAAAATTTCGGGGAAATGAGCAAAGGTCATCATATTTTATCTTTAGATGGCAAAAATATAGATTCAGGAGTTTATTTTCTAAAATTGAGAATCGGGCTGAAAGTTTATTCTCTCAAAACTATAATTTTGCATTAGAGGTACATTTCTAATTTTTTTTATATAACACCCGATTATTGAAGCCAGAGAAAGCAAAGAAGTTGAAAAGTTTGTATAATATTGTTTTTTTTCGAGAAATAAAACTTTATATTACTTAAACTAAATTCTTTAAATTTCCGACTACCAGATCTCCAACTTCAAAAGTCGAATATCCCATCTTACCCGCGGAAAGACTTTCAAGTTTTTCTCTAACGACTTTTTTAACCGAGTTTTCAACTGCCTGTGCCGCCTTTACTTCACCCAAAGTATCAAGCATCAAAGAAAGCGCGCATATCGACGCTAAAGGGTTGATAACGTTTTTACCTGTATATTTAGGCGCGCTTCCACCAATAGGTTCAAACATAGACACGCCTTCGGGATTCAAGTTCCCTCCGGCAGCAATACCCATACCACCCTGAATCATCGCTCCCAGGTCAGTGATAATATCACCAAACAAATTATCGGTAACGATCACATCAAACCACTCAGGATTTTTTACCATCCACATACATGTAGCATCGACATGAGCGTAATCGGTTTTTATATCGGGATAATTCTTGGCGACTTTATAAAATGTTCTTTCCCACAGATCAAAAGCAAAAGTCAGAACATTAGTTTTTCCGCACAATGTAACTTTCTTTTCCTTGTTTCTTTTCTTTGCATACTCAAACGCAAATCTTACACAGCGCTCCACTCCCTTATAAGTATTAATGCTCTCCTGCACGGCAACTTCATCTTGAGTATCTTTTTTCAAAAAACCGCCGGAACCACAGTATAATCCTTCAGTATTCTCTCTTACTACAATAAAATCTATGTCTTTTTCTTCTTTATCTTGTAAAGGGCAAAATCTCTTATCGTAAAGAACTACAGGTCTTAAATTTATGTACTGGTCAAGCGCAAAACGTAAATTAAGCAAAATTCCTTTTTCTAAAATACCCGGTTTCACCTTCGGGTGACCAATAGCTCCCAGATATATACTTTGAAAAGTTTTTAATTCCCCAATAACGGAATCAGGTAGCACTTCACCGGTTTTTAAATATCTTTCCCCTCCCACATCATATTCCACCGTTTCACACTTAAAGCCAAATTCGGACTGAACTACCTCCAAAACCTTTAGCCCCTCTCTTACCACTTCAGGACCTGTACCATCGCCGGGAATAACTGCTATTCTATAAGTTTTCATTTTTCCTTATCCTCCCTTTTCAGGTTCTTTTTATTCTCTTCATATCAAAAAAATATTCAACTGTAATATTAAAAGTATAAAAACCGAAAACTGGTATGTATCATATTCTCTTATGCGTTTTTTGTCAACCCATTGATTATGACTGTTAAATCGTTAGATAATTAGTCTGTTACCACCCCTAAGACCATTTATTGCTTTTGAAATTGTGACTTTAAAGTCCAGAGATATAACTCCGGAGAAAAAACTACATCTTAAGTAGTCGTCCCACCCCCTCCATACAAATGTTTAAAAGCTGTCTCCGCCTTCGCCAAATCATCGAGAAGATCTACTCTACCTTTAGAAACAAGAGCTTTTAATTTAAGGATCGATATTTGAAATGAGCAAATTGAATCATCGACATTTCCCATTTTATTGTATATCAACCCTAAATTCATCTTCGTTCGAGCGTATTCGTCTTCGTATTTGTCTTCACCTTCCGAAATCATTTCCCACAAAATATCTGAACTCTGCTCCATTAAGTCAACCGCTATGGGGAACTTACCTGTTTTTTGTGCGTTAAGTCCCTTCTGATAAAGGTACTTAGCGTAAAGATTTTTTACTAACGACATACTACTCTCCTTCCCTCCGTATGTTAATTTTATATAGAAATTTACCGGAATTTTTCAAAGGTGCGAATTGGCTTTCAATTAATCAAATTCTTTAGAAAGGCGCTTTAAAGCCAGATAAATATTGAAAAATAATTCCGTTTCTTTATTATCATCAAAAACTTTTAATATATCAAAGCTGTATCCGTCTTCAACCATTAAAGATTGTTTTGAGTGTTTTAATTTTAACCATCTTATCAAATCATATTCCTCGGAAATTTCTATGACGATAAAAGCCGTTTTTGCACTTTTTCCGTCACCGGAAAAATAAATAGAATTCAGCAAACCGTTATAAATATCATAATGATAATCCGATTTTGCTGTATCATTAAGGCGTTTATAAATATAATCACAGTATAAATGTGTCTTAATATCTATGTACCTCTTCTTTAAAATTTTATCTGCGATTTCGAGAGCTTTCTGGAAATTTTGTTCTTCAATATTTATTTTTATTTCTTTCCGCAACTCATCGATTTTAACATCATAAGGATCATAGGATTTTGTTTTAGTGTAAGCCATCCTTAAAGTAAAAAAATCAAATGATCGTTTATTTTGAATACTATCAAGAAGGGAATAATAATCGTCTCCGGTTAATAAATTTATATAATCAAATAATATATAATTTGATGTAGTGTCAGTATCGATTGTTGTAGAGCTTTTTACTTGCTCTTTATACCCAATGTCTTTTTGAGCTGAACTACAAGCAGCAAAAAACACAAAAATTAAAAGAAATAATTTCTTCAAACTCTCCTCCTTTGAATCCGTAAAAAAATACCTTATAAAATTGTAGGTATTTATATCGAGTTTGTCAAGGTATGTACTTCATTTGCCACGAAGGCACAAAGACAGAAAGCAACCCAACACCCCAGTTTTAATTTTGTTTTTAACTAAATCCCACAACCTAATATTTTCCTAGATTGTTTCTTCCCCCATTTCTTCTTCTTTATGATTACAGCCATAAGGCTCATATACGTTTAAATGACTTTCTAATAAATCTTGTTCTTCAGACACCCGCACCCATTCACTGTCATTAGCGTGTACATGAACATGAGTAGCTCCTTTTTCTTTTATGCATTTCAATTGCGGATGATCCTCGCCGATTTGAACACCAAGCTCTCCCTGACCTATAAAAATCGGAATCCACTCCCCATCACTGCTTTTTTTCGCAAAAATGTAATTTCCAAATTCACCATGAGCAAAATTTGCAGGCAAATCGTAAATAGAATAAGTATAACGTTGCCCGGCTGCACCAATCCACTCACATATTTCCATTCTATCCATATTCATTTCCTCACTTTACAATAATATCGCTAAATACCTTCAGTTTGTCAACTCCCACTTTAAAAATCTTTTACAAAAGACGTAAAAATTCTTATAATATATATGGTACAAACAAACTTAAAACAAAAAGGAAGACCGAGATTTTTATTTTTTTGTTATTGAGAAATTTTGTTTTTATATTATGTTTATACTGAATGGAGGAATTTTTTAAATTTACAACTTACAATTAAAATTTTATAATCTTTAGCTATAGAATATTATGAATAAATATATCGTTTTCTGGCATGTAAACAATAATCAGCAGAATATAGTAAAAGGAAAAATTATACTGGCACGGTAAATTGGGATTTAGAGATTAAGGGTTGGATGCCAAATGAAAGTAGGCCACCCGGGTCTTGCTTTTTATGG
>CAZRYJ010000063.1:0-4694 GCA_964604245.1 uncultured bacterium
TATCTGATGCATACAGGGTCATATCGTTTACTATTCTCTCAAGACGTGTAATTTCATGCAATATAATTGACTGAAATTTTAAATTATTGCTGCTTTTTCCCCTTTCAAAGGATAGGGATTCAATACCTGCTTTAATCGAAGCAAGTGGATTTCTGATTTCATGCGCCAATCCCGCTACCATCTCTCCAAGAGCGGCAAGCCGATCCCTTCTTCTGAGTTCTTCTTCCATTTCGCGAATTTCCGTAATATCCCTTAAGATAATTGAAGATCCCACTATATTATTTTCATTATCGAAAACAGGCGAAGCGCTGAAACCTATTAATAAATTACCTAATTCAAGTACACTTCTTTCGATACTTTCACCATTGAAAAGATTATCAAATAAACCCTTTTCGGCGTTCTTGAAAATATTTTCTATGTCTTTGGACTCGATATTTCTACCGAGAAGTTTTTTTGCTTCGGGATTAGCTTCAATAATTATTTTATTCTTATCGATTAGGATTAACCCTGTCGGTAGAGATTCAAGAAGTCTGGTTATATTAAAATCCTTAATTCTCATCCTGTCCATTGTCTGTACGTTGCATTTTTTTAAATTTTTCAAGAAATTTATGATCACCTATAACAAGTAAAGTATCTCCCTCTTCTATTTTTTCGTCCGACGAAGGAACAACTATTAAATCCTCAACAAGTTCAGCAGCATTTTTTTTCTGAACTTTTCTCTTTATAGCAATTAAATTTAATCCATATTTATTTCGCAGAGAAAGTCCTTTTGGCGTTTTGCCAATAAATGGGTCTGGTGTTCCTGATTCCATGATACCGACCTTATCATTCAGTTGAAGATAATTAATTATGGAGGGATTAAGAAGTTGATCTGCAAGTTTTTTTGCCATTTCTTCTTCAGGATAAATAATCCTGTCAGCACCTATTTTTTCAAGAATTTCTCCCTGAGACGAGGAAGAAGCTTTGGTCACAATCCATTTTATTCCGAGCTCTTTCAGATGAAGAGTTACCAAAAAGGAAGCTTCAAGATCTTCTCCAATAGAAACAATGGCAGCATCTGCAGAAGAAACTCCGGCCTCTTCAAGAGGTTTTTTATCTCTTCCGTCAGCGATTATAACGTCTATTGCAAATTCGGAGGCTAATTCAACCTTTTTTTCGTCTTTATCGATAGCAGTAACCTGACAACCTCTTTTAAGAAGCTCCGATGCAACTGTTAATCCAAAAGTACCCAAACCAACCACTACGAAATACTGTCTCTTTTCAGTTTTTCCGATCATCCTATTTGTACCTTCGCAAGAGGATATTGGAAGCTTTCACTCTTTTTCTTTAAAACTGTAGCGACCAGAGTGAGAGGTCCAATTCTTCCCGCTAACATTGTTATTATTATTATCAATTTTCCAAGAAACGTAAAATCGTGAGAAAGTGATAGTGTCGGACGTACAGATGAACCCATTGATAAACCAACAGTCCCAAAGGCAGAAACCTCTTCAAATATTATCGGTAGGATCCCTATTTCTTTAACTGTTTCTCTTTCTGTAAAGCTTAAAACACCAATCATGATTATTATTAATATTAACGAAATAAGAAAAAGTGTCAATGCTTTGTTTACCTGTTCTTCAGGAATTCGACGTTTCTCAATATTTACCGATTTTACACCTTTTAATCTCGAAGTGAAGAAATTTGAAATTATTATAAACGTGGTTGTCTTTATTCCACCACCGGTACCTCCCGGAGAAGCTCCTATAAACATAAGTAATACTATTATCAAAAGAGTCGTGGGAAGTAAGTTCCCAATGTTTAACAGCGAAAACCCAGCTGTTCTGGGCGTAGTTGCAGTGAAGAATGAGATAATAAATTTCGACATTATTGTATTTCCGGTGAGGGTGTTTCCGTATTCCAAGACATATACACAAGTAGTTCCAAGAATAATAAGTATTAATGTTGAATAAAGAACAATTCTGGAATGTTCTGTAAGATATCGCTTTTCTCCCTTTAAGCGTTCTATTATGTCAACAATAACAATAAAGCCAAGACCTCCAGTAATAAAAAGAAATACAGCAGTTAAGCCAACAATAGGTTTATTTGCAAAACATGCCAGATTATTTGAAAAAGAACTGAAACCGGCATTACAGAAAGCACTAACGGAATGAAAAATTGCGTGGAAGATTGTTTCGTTAGTATTGAAAACATCTTTAAATCCTAAGAAAAAGAAAACAAAACCTAACATTTCAAAAATAAAAGTGGTCAGCACGACCAATCTTAAAAATATCAGCGTATTATCCCGGCTAAACAGACTAAATTCTTGCTGAACGATAATATTCTGCCTTTTATCGGGTTTAATTGCAAATATGGTCATAAACAAACTAGCCACAGCCATGTACCCCATACCTCCCATTTGAATCAAAAATAGTATTATAGCTTTACCGGCGAGAGTAAAATCTAAAGCGGTATCTTTAACAATTAAACCTGTAACGCATATCGCCGACGTTGAAGTAAATATCGAATCTATAAAAGAAATACCTTTATTGGCTACAGGAAGTTTCAGTAATACTGCACCCAGCAAAATTATTGAAACATATACAACAGATATAGACCTAAAAGGGGACCATTTAATCATTTTTAAGGGAATTTCGCCTTTTAAATTATACTCTCCTACCTCATTGAGCCTTTTTCTTTTTACGAATTATCTGCGGCGGAGTGTGTTTCGTAATTGTTGATTTCGTAATTCGGCAAGTTTCTATATTTCTCATTTGAGGTAGGTTAAACATTAAATCAAGCATCAATTCTTCGATTATTCCCCTTAATGCTCTGGCTCCTGTTTTCATTTTTGAAGCTCTTCTGGAAATTTCATTCAAGGCGGGACGAGTAAAAGTTAATTTAATACCATCCCAATCCAGGAGCTGTTTGTACTGCTTAACCAGGGCATTATTTGGCTTACACAGAATATCAGTAAGATCGGAAATCGACAGTCTATTCAAAGCAGCAATTACAGGAAGTCTTCCTACAAGTTCAGGTATCAATCCATAATGCATAAGATCATGCGGTTCAACACCTTCTAATATATTTTCAGAATAACTCAATTTATTATCTTTTATAGAAACATTGAAACCAAGCGGATTTGACTGTAATCTGCTTTTTATTATATCCTGGAGTCCGTCAAAAGTACCTCCGGCAATAAAAAGAATGTTTTTTGTATTTAAACTTATGAATTCCTGTTCAGGGTGTTTTCTGCCTCCTTGAGGAGGTACATTTACAATAGAGCCTTCTATTATTTTTAGCAAAGCCTCTTGGACACCTTCACCCGAGACATCCCTCGTAATAGAAGGATTTTCAGACTTTCTTCCAATCTTATCCAACTCATCTATGTAAACAATACCTTTTTCAGCTAATTCTATGTCATAATTCGCAGCCTGAAGGAGTCTCACAAGAAGATTCTCAACGTCTTCGCCTACATAACCTGCTTCTGTTAAAGAAGTGGCATCTGAAAGAGCTAGAGGGATATCTAAGAACTTAGCAAGTGTTTGGACAAGGAGAGTTTTACCCACACCGGTAGGTCCAATAAGAAGGATATTCGATTTATCAATTTCTACTTCTTTTTGTTGATATTTAATTTTTTTGTAATGATTATATACAGCTACCGAAAGGGTCTTTTTTGCCTTTTCTTGACCTATAACGTATCTATCAAGATTTTCTTTTATTTCGGCAGGTGTCGGAATATCAAAATCAAATTGTTTCGGCAAATTTTCGGTTTCTTCTTCCAGAAAATCAGCAAAAAGTTCAATACAATCTTCACAGATATACGTATCTTCCTTTCCGGATATAAGTCGTGCAGTTTCCGAATGAGGACACCCGCAGAAAGAACAAAAAGCGTCTTTAAACTTTTTTCTCATTAATTATTTCCCTTCTGGTTTTAATCACTTCATCAATGAGACCGTACGCGAGAGCTTCTTGTGATGTCATCCAAAAATCCCTGTCTGTGTCGGCTTTGATCTTCTTCAGAGCTTGATTTGTATGTTCAGAAAGAATTTTGTGTAATCTTTCTCTAATTTTTATGATTTCCTCAGCATGTATTTCTATATCGGATGCTACCCCCTTAACACCCCCTGAAGGCTGGTGGAGAAGAATGCGTGAGTTAGGAAGGGCAAATCGCTTACCTTTCGTTCCGGCTGTTAGTATTATTGCTGCGATAGAAGCTGAAATACCGACAGATATTGTAGATATCGGAGCCCGTATATACTGCATAGTATCATAAATGGCAAGCCCATCAGAGACACTTCCACCAAGACTATTTATATAAATTTGAATTTCCTTATCGGGTGATTTCGCTTCAAGAAATAATAACTGGGCTATCACACTATTAGATGTAGGCTGGTCTATTTCAGACCCTATAAATATTATTCTATCTTTCAAAAGTCGGGAATAAATATCATAAGCCCTTTCGCCATGAGCAGTTTTTTCAATAACATAGGGTATAGTTAACTGATTATGCATTAGGATCCTCCCCTTTTGCTTTATTAAGCAAGAAGTCCAAAGTTTTTTCACGCAAAATTGATTGCTTTACGAAACGAATAGCTTCTTCTCCAAATTCTTCAAATACTTCCTCATCCGAATCAGCTATTTTCTCCATCCATTCGTCAAGTTCCCCGTCCTCTACTGTCATTTTTTCTTTCAGTGCTATAGAATCAAGAAGCACA
>CAZRYJ010000063.1:4794-10831 GCA_964604245.1 uncultured bacterium
TTCCCCGTCCTCTACTGTCATTTTTTCTTTCAGTGCTATAGAATCAAGAAGCACAGTTGTTCTGGCATTACTTGTAGCTTCCTCTTCATCTAAACCTTTAGCGCCAATTAATTTAACAAGCGCTGGGCTTACTTCAAAGTTTCCTGCTAAATCAAGAACTTTTTTCACAACCTTATTTTTCAAATTATCTTCTCTGTCCTTTTTTCTCTCTTCCTCAATATTATTTTTAATGTTTTCCTTTAACTCATTAAGATCTTGAAAACCAAGGTCTTTGGCGAATTCGCCATCTAAAAGAGGTTTAATTTTTTCCTTAATCTCAATTATATTGACTTTTACAAATCCCTCATTATTTGTAAAACCTTTTAAGGTAAAATTTTCCGGTAATTCTATTCCAATCTCTTTTTTTTCTTCTTCAATAGTTAAACCAATGAGTTTTTCGGAAAATATATCATCGTTGATTTCCCATGAGTAATTAGAAATTACCTCTTCCCCACTTTTAATATCCAGGAAAACAATATCTCCTTTTCTTACTTCTCTATCCACTGATTTTAACTCACTATTTATCTCTCTTAATTTTTCCAACTCAGTCGAAATATCAATGTTTTCCTCATTCTTCTCGTCTATTTCAATAGCTGATAAATCCAGCTCTATTTTTGGCGGAATATCCAGCGAGATCTCCAAACGGACTTCTTTATCATCCTCGTCCAATTTTTTAACTATCGGAGGACCATAAATGAAAGGCTCATATTCTCTGATAATATCGATCATCTTGTCCTGTATTAACTTTTGAAGGCTCTCAGCCTTCAGTTGAGGACCAAAACGAACTTTTATCATGTCAACAGGCACTTTCCCTTTTCTAAAGCCAGGAATAGAAACATCCTTCTTTAATTCTTCAGCTAATTTATTTATTTCTTCTTTCAACTTTTTCTCTTTAAAAGCCACTGTTAAATCTTGCAATTAACCCCCCACTTGGATTTTTTTTTATTATTTGCGAGAGGGGGGATTTGAACCCCCACACCGTTTCACTTAGTACTGGATCCTAAGTCCAGCGCGTCTACCAGTTCCGCCACTCTCGCACTAGATTAATCGTAATTATATATAAATCATTTGGCATTGTCAACACCCTCAAACCCTCTTGCGTCAACGAAAACAATAAATATATTATAGATAGTAAGCAGGGAGCAGCCAAGATTAGTATATTAGTGAATTAGTAAAAAAAAAAAAAACTCTGTGCGCTCTGTGGTTAGAAAGATTGGGTGTGGAAAGGTGGGCTCTGTGTTTTTTTTGAATTAAAATGAAAATCGATAAATACAATTTCGGCTCAATAACGATAAACGGTAAAGAATACACAAAGGATGTTATCATTTTCCCCGATAATATATTTTGCCCCTGGTGGAGAGAAGAAGGGCATAGCTTATCTCTAAGAGACCTAAAAAACGTTGTTGAGTTACACCCAAGTCTTTTGATAGTAGGCACCGGAGCATACGGAGTTATGAAAGTTCCGGAGAAAACCATAAAAGAACTAAAAGAAATCAAAATAAAGGTAATAATAGCAAAGACAGGAGAGGCTGTCAAGCTTTATAACGAAAAACACAAAGAGGAGAAGAGCATAATCGCTTGCCTCCATTTAACGTGCTGAAAAAGAAACTTGAACCCTTGAACCCTATACACCCAGATCCCTTAACATACTCTTTACCAAAATAGTAACAGCACATATTTTATTGTTAAATATTTATAATCTAATATTATTATTATCAAATACTTGTATCTTATATGCTGTATTTTAACTTTAATTCTATTGAAGGTAGAGTTTTTGTCGTTCCTTCCTCATGTTTATAGTTTTTGAAATATGATATTCCGGAAGTAAATTCTAAAAAGTCCTTATACTTCAGTACAGCGGCGAAAGTAATTCTTTTCTCTATTGTCCCGGTTAAAAAATTTGTCCCATCGAATTCGTTCTCCGGGGATGCTTCAATCATGGCATTTACAGGCCACGGAGTTGTTATTCTGTTTTCGCCTCTTCTGGTATAGGAAATCATGCTTCCCGCTTTAAAGCAAGAAAGAGGGTAAAGGGATTTAAAAACAAAGTGATCATAATCACAGCCAAGCATTGAGCCAAGAGGCATTCCTTCGTCTGAAAACCTCTGCCAGACCAGTATATTATCGTAAACCCACCTCGACATAAGATTGTAAGAAACAAAGAGCTCCGAATTGCTAATGAGAAAATCTTTGCTTTGAATTCCAAGGTATAGTCCTATATGATTTGGTTCTTTCCAGGGGTCTGCTTCATACTGAAAATCGTCAATAAATAGATCAAAATAAAACAGGAATTTTCCTCTAACCGCCACTAAATCAAGATTCCATAAAATATTAGTATTCTGTTTCCTGTTATGTTGTTCAACAAAGTAGATTGTAAGCGGCGACAATAATTCAAAAGGAAAACCCAAAGATTCACCCCCTATCAACATTGCTTCAGAAATAGAAAAAGCAAACCAATCTGTTGGTTTTATTTCAAGACGATGTATTCCAAGATATCTATTGACGTTTGTTAAATTACCGGACGAAGTATCATCCCATTCGTATTCTACGCCTTCGTAATTACCTAAACGTGAAATTATATGAGTAAAAGCAAATTTAGGTGTTTTAAAAGTAAAGCTTAAATAATTAAGCGGAATATTGGGGGAAAGCAATGCATTGTTCTCAAATGCGGGACCTAAAGAAAATATATCTTTACCAAAGGCAAATAAGATTTTATCGTTTTTGTAAAAAATAGACCCCCTTATAAAATCGGAATAAACACCAAATTTTTTTCTTTTAGGATAAAGGGAATCCCCTCCCCAGCGGAGATAAGGGGAAACTTCTCCTCCCCACTCTCCAGATCGATTCTTAATTGTAGGACAGATTTGAACATAGTTTATAGTATCTACAAACGAATGTATTGAAATATCAACAGTATTAGTATCTTCAAATAAAGGCGAAATCCCGTAAGGAAGCTCAATCTCTCCTTGATTTATCCATTTCTGAGCCCTTATAGAGGGTTCAGGAAGCAAAACAGAAAGATAACCTATTAGAAGTACAAATATCATATGGGAAGTATAAAATATACTCTACTTTTGTCAAGACCGTATAATTCTACAGGATACTCTAAACTATAAACAATATAGATATCTTACATGTCTTTATATAAAGCAATGATTTTATTTCAGTCTTTTCCGCTACCCCAATAATAATTCAAAGTAAAAATAGCGTACGATATACCTAAACTTGTAGATAATTCCTGCTCCCAAATATCTCTATCATAAAAAGGAGTCAGGTCTTCCTCGTCTCTAACGTAATCCCCACCAGTTTTCCAGTATCTAAATCCTGCTTCCCCTCCAATGCTGAAGTTAGAAGATAAATGATATTCACAACCAAAACCTATGTTAATACCAAAAACTCCTAATATACTGGCGATTACCTCTTTTTCCTCATCAAGAAGCGCCATTGTTGTATCAGATTCGTAAAAAACATTTCCCAGGGAGTCATAATCAACATATCTATAGCTATATTCTCCACTAACCGAAGGCAAACATTTCAAAACTCCTAACTTGAAGTAAGAGCTTATATTAGACTGAGATAAATAGAATTTTAGTCCAATTCTTGGAATAAATAACGTTGCAGAACCGTTTATATCCCAATCATTTTCATAGGCAAGGTAATGATCACCTGAACCATCTTCATTCCAATCCTCATAATGCGATGAATAACTGCCGCCAATTTTTAATACTTCAAGACCAGCATAAGGAACAAAACTCCCTGCTTTATACCCAAAGTAGTAAGTGCTTTTAAGTTCAGGTTGAATTTCTACACCAAAAACTAGCCCCTGCGCATTTAACATTGGCGCATAGATAATAAGAACTAACAAAAACACTAAATATTTTTTCATCAAACCCTCCTTTTTTTAATTACAAAATAAAGGTATACGAATATTATCATTTTGTCAAGACTTATTTATCCGTTATCCGCTTACCGCCATCCGCTTTCGCCCTTTGCTTTTCGCAATAAATTCATCCCCAAAACACCAAAATCCTAAAGTTACCACAAAGGACACAAAATTTTATATTTGTTTTTAATCTAAAAGCTAAAAGCGAAAGGCTAATAGCTAGACCTATACTTGACAAACAAAAATGTAATAATATATTCGAGTGATTAACTGAAAATTGTTAAAATCAACTTGGTTTTCAACTAAAAGATTGATAAATATGGTTGCGCCCGTAGCTCAACTGGACAGAGTAGCGGACTTCGGATCCGCTGGTTGAAGGTTCGAATCCTTCCGGGCGTAGGTAAAAATTAAGGAGGACAAATACAAATGAGAATAATTGACATTAAAGCAAGAGAAATCATCGACTCAAGAGGTAATCCCACTATAGAAGCCGAATGTCTTTTAGAATCAGGAATCCTTGGCAGAGCAGCTGTCCCCTCCGGCGCTTCGACAGGAACAAGAGAAGCGCTGGAACTTCGAGATAATGATAAAAAAAGATATGGCGGGAAAGGAGTTCTTAAGGCTGTTAACAACGCAAAAAACATATTGGGGCAGGAAATTGCAGGTAAGAATTGCTTTGATCAGAGACTGATAGACATTACAATGTGTAAAATGGATGGAACCGAAAATAAAGGTAAACTTGGAGCTAACGCTATTCTTGCGGTATCTATGGCAGTCGCGAGAGCCGCAAGTAATTTTTTAAATATACCTCTTTATAGGTATCTGGGAGGAACAAACGCGTGTCAGCTTCCTATTCCGCAATGCAACATCCTAAACGGTGGAGAACATGCTGATAATAATCTTGACATTCAGGAATATATGATAGCTCCCGTAGGACTACCTAATTTCAAAGAAGCAATCAGGGCAGCGAGCGAGGTCTTTCATTCATTGCAAAGAATTCTCTCTGACAAAAAATATGCTACCAGTGTAGGGGACGAAGGTGGTTTTGCTCCAAATCTTTCAACAAATGAAGAAGCATTGAGCTTAATTCTTGAATCCATCGAGAAAGCCGGATACAAAGCGGGTGAGGAAATTGCAATAGCATTAGATTGCGCAGCCTCCGAGTTTTACAAAAATAAGTCCTATAATTTTGGAGGGAAGTCTTTATCTTCGGAAGATATGATTTCCGTATATAAAAAATGGGTTAACAAATATCCCATAATTTCAATTGAAGACGGTCTTTCTGAAGCCGATTGGGATGGTTGGGAAAAATTAACAGAAGAATTGGGAGATAAAATCCAGATTGTTGGTGACGATCTCTTTGTAACCAATACCTCCATAATCCAGAAAGGTATAGAACGAAATGCAAGTAACTCGGTTTTAATAAAACTCAATCAGATTGGGACCGTTACAGAAACGATCGAAGCAATCCAGATGGCAAAAAATAACGGCTGGACAGCAGTTGTTTCGCACCGTTCAGGAGAGACTGCCGATACGTTTATTGCCCACCTCGCAGTCGGTCTAAATACGGGTCAAATTAAAACCGGTTCTCTTTCCAGGAGCGAAAGACTAGAAAAATACAACGAGCTGCTCAGAATTGAAGAGGAATTAGGAGATGCCGCGAGGTTCAAAGCATTCTAAGAAACTTCTAAAAAAGCACTTAAAAAAGACTCTTTTGGTTTTAATAATCTGCGGAATCCTTTACTATCTCTTTTTCGGAGCCTACGGCTTTATAAACATTGTTAAACTAAAAAGAAAGGAAATCAAACTGAGAAGAAACAAGCAGGAATTTCTTAAAAAAGAAAACGATTTACTCGATTCTTTGAAAAGGATAAAAAAAGATACTTTTCTTCTCGAAAAAATTGCAAGAGAAAAATTAGGTATGATAAAATCCGGAGATACGGTAATAATCTTTGAGGATAAATGATTGGTATAGATATAGTTAAAATAAACCGGATAGAAAAAGCAATTGACCGCTGGGGAGATAACTTTATAGACAAAATATTCACCACAAACGAAAAGCAATATTGCAAAAATAAAATTAATAGAAGCCAGTGTTATGCTGTAAGATTTGCT
>CAZRYJ010000064.1:0-10738 GCA_964604245.1 uncultured bacterium
GGCAGGCAGAGAACACAAAAATTTACTTTTGTTTTTTTTACTATTTGACCATTTTTTAATTTAACTATTTAACTTAGATTCAAAGAATCTATGAAACAAAGGTCTAACCCTGTTTTTATTTTGCTGTAAATATCTAGAAAACCCTTGACAATATAAATTAATAGAGTCAATAGTCATATGCCACGAGTCACGAGTCAAAACGAAAAAACAAAAATAAAATCTCTGTGTCTCTGTGGCAATTATTTTCCCTGTAATTTTTTGACTGCATTGACTATGGCGGTTTTGACATTTTTATCGTTATCGTTTTCGTAAGCCTTAATTAAAGGTTCGATTGCGCTTTTGTCACCTAAATTTCCGAGTGCCGAAGCTGCGTTTCTTCTAACATTAAAGTCTTTATCACTTAAAGCCCGGGTTAAAGGTTCGACTGCTCGTTTGTCTCCTGAATTGCCAAGGCGCTGGTAGTCCTCATTTTCTCCTTTTACAATATTTAACCATTTTTTCTCTCCAAGTTTTGAAAGTGCGGAAGCGGCGGCAAGTCTTGCAAAAGCGTATTCGTCTTCTCCCAAAGCCTTAATCAGAGGTCTAACTGCTCGTATGTCACCTAAATTACCAAGAGCGGAGGCAGCAGAAGCTTTTACGTTCCAATATTTATCTTCTAAAGCCTCAATTAAAGGTTGGACTGCACGGGTGTCACCTAAGTTTCCAAGTGCGGAAGCGGCAGCCATTCTGAGTGTATAGTCTTTATGTTTTAAAGTCTTAATCAGGTTGTATACTTTTTTTCCTTTTTCCCATTGCTCGATTTTTTCTTTTGTTATTTTAGAAAATATAGTTGCCTCCTCTATAATTAAGCGATTTATATAAAAATATGTTTTTTTTGGGGTTTGGCAATGTTTAGGTCTCAGGGATAAAACCGACCGATGACGGCGGACGGATGACCGAAAAAAAACAAAAAATATTCGTGCTATTCGTGTGAGATTGGGTTTATTGGGTTCGTTGAGTTTTTGTCCGGTCTGCCGTCTTCGGTCGTCCGACATTTTTATTTGAAAATAAAACTATTTACAAATCAAAATATTTACTTATAATATAATAAAATATAAAAATAAGGAGGTTTTTATGTATAATTTATTGTTGTTATTTGTTATTTCATTACCACAGGGAGAACTTTCTAGTGAAAGATTCGATTCGTTGAATATGGGATTCGTGGGCAATTGGCCCTTTGGTCCTTCACTTGCCACGGAAGTTGATTCAGCGAGAAATCTCGCATTCTGCGGTTCGGGAGGTGGAGTTTATGTACTTTTTATATCTGATCCTTCAAATCCCGTTAAGTTATCCGAGATTCGAACGAGAGGTGTGGTAAAAGGTTTATTTTGCGAAAAATCTACCCAGAGACTTTACATCGCAGCGGGAGAAGCCGGTCTTGAAATATGGGATGTTGCCAATCCTCTGGATATTCAGAAGCTGGGTTCATACGATACACCCGGTGATGCAGGAGATGTAGCGGTTTCAGGTAATTATGCATACGTCGCAGATTATACTGGCGGTTTACGGGTAATCAATATATCCACCCCCTCAAATCCCAGTGAAGTCGGGTCCTACAATACACCCGGCCGCGCATTAGGAGTAGCAGTCTCCGGTAGTTATGCATACGTGGCGGATTATGATAGAGGTTTGCGGGTGATAGACATCTCCACCCCGGAAGATCCCTCTGAGGCAGGTTCATACGATACACCCGGTTATGCGCGGGGCGTAGCGGTTTCCGGTAGTTACGCGTACATGGCAAATGATAATAACGGCTTATGGGTAATAGACATTTCTACCCCGACAAGTCCCTCCGGAGAGGGTTTATACGATACACCCGGTGACGCATATGACGTAGCGGTCTCCGGCAGTTACGCATACGTAGCAGATAGGGATGAGGGTCTTCAGATAATAAACATCTCCACCCCCTCAAATCCCTCTGGGGTGGGTTCATACGAGACACCCAGCAATGCGCGGGGCGTAGCGGTCTCCGGTAATTACGCATACGTGGCAGATGGGGATTACGGTCTCCATGTTATAAACATCTCCAGCCCTATAGATCCATATGGAGTGGGTTCATACGTTACACCCAACAGTGCATTCGGCGTAGCGGTCTCCGTTAATTACGCGTACGTAGCAGATGAAAATCCCGGTCTCCTGGTGATAGACATCTCCACCCCGGAAGATCCCTCCGAGACGGGTTCTTGCGTTACACCCGGCCATGCATTAGGTGTAGCGGTCTCCGGGAATTACGCGTACACGGCAAATTCGTCTGAGGGTCTTCGGGTAATAGACATTTCTACCCCCTCAAATCCCTCTGAGGCGGGTTCATGCGATTTACCCGGCTATGCCTATGGCGTAGCGGTCTCCGGTAATTACGCATACGTGGCAGATGGGGATTACGGTCTCCGGGTGATAAACATCTCCAACCCGGAAGATCCCTCTGAGACGGGTTCATACGTTACACCCGGCAATGCATATGGCGTAGCGGTCTCCGGTGATTACGCATACGTGGCAGATGCGTATGAGGGTCTTCGGGTAATAAACATTTCCAGCCCTATAGATCCATATGAGGTGGGTTCATACGATACATGTTATGCGCGGGGCGTAGCGGTCTCCGGTGATTACGCATACGTGGCAGATCACAATTACGGTCTCCGGGTGATTGATATATCCACCCCGGAAAAACCCTCTAAAGTGGGTTCATATTATACACCCGGTAATCCATGGGGCGTAGCGGTCTCCGGTGATTATGCATACGTGGCAGATGGACTTTCCGGTCTCAGGATGATAAACATCTCCATCCCGGAAAATCCCTTTGGAGCGGGTTCATACGATACACCCGGTAATGCAAGGGGTGTAGCGGTCTCCGGTGATTATGTGTACGTGGCAGATGATGATGCCGGTTTACAAATATACGAAAATTTAGTTGCAGGGGTTGTGGTAGAAGATAAAAATAAAGAAAAAGTTTTAAAAGTTACTCAAAATCTTTTCATGGGAACGGCCGAGGTACAGGTGTATGGCGTGAGATTACCGGTAACGCTAAATTTGTATGATATAACCGGTAGAGTGAGGGAAAAAGAAATAATTTTCAGTTCCTCCCCCGTAACTATCGGCGCTAATCTTAACCCCGGAATTTATTTCGCAAAGATAGTAGGTTTTGAATCGGTAAAGATAGCAAAATTGAGATAGGGATTCTACGAATCGAAGATTCTTCGAATCTTGGTTAAGTTGTTAAATTGTCGAGTAGTTAAGTTGCAAAAAACTCTGTGCCTCTGTGGCAATATTAGGTTTTAGGTCTTGGGTCTTGGATTGAAAACGAACAAATAAAACCTTTTTGTTTTTTTTCTCTGCGTACTCTGTGTCTTTGCGGTAATATTAGATTTCAGGGGTGATGATGGTATTCTGGCGTCCGGCTTCTGACTTCTCTTTTCTTATATTGACTTTTTATATTTTGACTATAAAATATCTTATTAAAAAAAACTTTTAAAGTGAGGTGTTCAGATGGAAGAGAAAAAGATAGGTGTTATAAGTCATTACTTTGGTAACATTTCTGTAGGTATTATCGAATTGAGTGCACCTTTGAAAGTGGGGGATACCATTCATGTTAAAGGGGCGCATGACGATTTTACTCAAGACATTGAAACTATGCAGATTGAACATGATTCGGTTGAGTCAGCAAAAAAGGGGGATTTTGTAGGTATAAAAGTTATTCAAAAAGTCCATCCTCATGATACGGTCTATCTTGTTGCGGAATAAAACCGGATTGGATGGATAGAAACTAGAGAGTAGTAAGTAGTGAGCAGGTAGTAGTTGGCTCGTTAGTTCGTTGGTTTGGGATTTTTTTAACTACCTAACGACCTAACCGCCTAACGTCCTAACTGTAGTTCTAGTTACCCTTGACACTCAATTAAATATAAGTATATTCGGCCAAGTATTTATTGGATAAAGTAAAGGAGGTTAAATGCCTGAAAGTCTTATAAAAGAGATAAAAGAAACCGAAAAAAAATCGGATGAAATAATAAAAAAAGCTAAACTAAAAGCGCAAGAAGGAATCGAGGAAGCAAGAAAAGAAGCTGAGACGATTATAGAGAAAGCTAATGATAAAGTTAAGAACTTGATTGCGGATAAAAGAAAAGAAGGTTCGAAAAAAGCAGAAGAAGAGAGAGTGAATTTGGAAAAACAAGTGAATAAGGAAATCGAAGAAATAGAAAAAAAGGCTTCTAAAAAAATAAAACAAACTCAAAATTTGATTATCAAAAGGATTCTAAAAAAAGACTAAATGCCTCAAAAAGAGTTAAAGAAAGCAAATTTCCTGATATATGAAGCCGACAAAGAAAATTTTCTTGAGGAACTTCAGGACAGGGGGATGTTTCATATAACTGATTCCCGTTCTTCGACTTTCGCAGAAGAGAATCCGGATTTGATACCGGCGCAAAAGTTTGGCGACGAAGAAGCGGGGGAGATTTTTAAAAAGCTTGAAAATATAGTAGATTTACTTGGGGTTTATGCGGAAAGTAAAGGTGTTCTCGGACAGTTTATTGATTTAAAGACCGGAATTTCCTCAAAAAGATATAAGGAAATAGTCGAAAGTTTTGATATTGATGAAATCAATCAAATATGTGGATGGGAGAGTGAACTGTATCATTTTAAAAATAAACTGACCGAATTTACCGATAAAGTCGAATTTTACGAAGAATGGGTTGGTTTGAAATCCGAGATTTCAGAGCTTGGTAAGGTAAAAGACGTTTCCGTAAAAATATATAGATTAACTGTAGATAAGGATGAGTTAAAAAAGAAATTAAAGGGTATTCCGGTAGATTTCCGGATTATTTTTGAAAACCAGAAGAAAAAAGGTGTTGTTTTCTTTATTTATAAAGGATTTGAAGAGGAATTAAAGAAAATTATTGCTGATTCGGAAGCTGAAATAATTGATTTCAAGGAAGAAGGCGGAAAGCCTTCAAATATAGTTTCAAATTGCAAAAAAGAAATGACTAAAATCAGTGCGAAAATTGCTGCGATTTCGGATAAAATATCAAAAAAAGGTTCCGAATACGAAAAATATATAGTGCTATATGATTATTTTCTTTACAGGATAGGTAGAGCCGAAGTTCTGAATAAAAGTCTTGCAACGAGAAATGTTTTCTTTATTGAGGGTTGGGTTGAAAAGGAAAATCAAACGATACTGCAAAATCTTGCCGATTCCTATGACGGTGTTGAACTTACCTGGATGAAGTCAAAAAAAGGCGAGAAGATTCCGGTTAAGTTGAAAAATAATACGTTAAGCAGTCCGTATGAAGCTATTACCGGTCTATATGCGCTGCCAAAGACGGGAGAGATTGATCCTACTCCTTATATAGCGGTATTCTTTGCCCTTTTCTTTGGATTCTGTATGACGGATGCCGCTTATGGAATTATACTAATTGCTATTTCTTTTTATTTGATGCCGAAATTACCGGAAGGAAAAAAATACTTATGGATTTTTGTGGGAGGGGGACTATTTACTATCTTTGCAGGAGCTATAACAGGCAGCTGGTTCGGCAATAATATTGAAATGGCTTTCCCCGAACTTTCCGGTATTAGTATATTTAGGGAAAAACTCACGATATTCGACCCATTTGAGAATCCTCTTAATTTCCTTTACCTTTCGCTGGTTTTTGGAGCCGTGCAGATTTTCACAGGGCTGGCTGTTTCGATTAAAGAAAAAGTAAGAAAGAAAAAATATTTTAATGCTTTTGCAAATGAGATATCCTGGATTTTATTCTTTATTTTCTTAGGTTCATTTGTAATTACAGGTTCGAATGTGTTTAAGTTTTTTATGTTTGTTCCGATTTCTATAATTGTATTGTTTTCAAGTCAAAGTAAATCCTTCATTATGAGATTGGCAAAGGGCGGATTTACTGCGTTTAATGGACTTATTAGTTTTCTTGGTAATATACTTTCTTACAGTCGTATTATGGCTCTGGGTTTGGTGACTGCGGGTCTTGCAATGTCAGTTAATATCCTGGCAAAGATAGTCAGAGAATTGATTCCGGGTTTCGGAGTCGTTCTGGCAATTATTATATTCATCGGAGGGCATATTTTCTCCATAGCCATAAATGCTTTAAGTGGTTTTGTCCATACGATGCGTCTCCAATTTGCAGAATTTTTCCCTTACTTCTATGAAGGTGGAGGCGAAATGTTTGAGCCTTTCGGATTGGTAGGCAAATATACAAGAATTGAAAAAAAGGAGGTTTAAGTGATTAGTGGTTTTTGGTTAGCAATGTTAGGAGTGTCTGCGGCAGTATTTCTTGCGGGAATCGGCTCTTCTATCGGAGTCCAGATACCTTCGAGAGCAGCAGCCGGTGTACTTTCCGAACAGCCGGATAAGTTCGGCAGAACTTTTATTCTGGTTGTTCTACCATCAACGCAGGGTTTCTACGGTTTTATCGCGGCTATGTTTATGATGATGAAGTTAGGTATGTTCGGCACTGGTATGAATGTCGATATGACCTTGATAGAGGGCCTTAGATATCTTGTGGCCGGTTTACCGGTTGGTATTGTTGGATTGGTATCCGGGATTCATCAGGGTCTAGTTTCAGCGGCAGGTGTTGAGCTTGCGGCAAAACAGCCTGAAGCAACGATGAGAGTCGTTATTTTTGCGGTTATGGTTGAAACCTATGCTATTCTTGGTTTTGTTACCAGTTTCTTGATGATAAATGCAATTGGTTGAAAATGGGTAAAGTAAAAGATAAAATTCTAAAAGAAGCGGAAGGGAGCAAAAAGAGAATAGAAAAGGAAGCGGCAGCCAAAATCGAGAGAATTAAGGAAGCGGCAAGAAACGAGGCGAGTGGTATAGAAAAGAAAGGAAAAGAGAGGGCTCTTGATGAAGAAAAGATTGAAATGGAAAGAATCTTAAGCAAAATCAGGATGGATTTATCTAACAGGAAATTGGATAAGAAAAATAAAATCATAGAAGAGCTCAAGAGGAAAGTTGCGGAAGAGATAAAGAATTTAAAATGGGAAGAATACAGGTCACTTGTTCGCCGGCTTATTCTCTCGGCTTTGGAGGATGGGGATGAGGAGATTATCCCGGGGGTTTTACACAACGATAAAGTTAAAGAATTAATTGAGGAGCTGAACAGGGAAGAGAAGCATAATTTAAAAATTTCTGAAGAAAAGGGCAATTTTGAAGCCGGAGTGGTCTTATCCAAAGGAAAAAGAAAAGTCAATGCAGCTCTTTCCGTATTGTTGGAAGAAGCCTTCGATGAAATGCAAGAGGAGATAGTAGAGACTTTATTTAAAAGTGAATAGATTCAAAACAATAAGGGTGTTGGATACAAAGTATACTTATGCTTTAGGCGTAATTCGCGCACGAGAGGTAAGACTATTAACGATGAAAAACTTCGAGGAATTACTATCTTCGGAAGATATAGAAGAACTGATGGCTGCTCTTCATGATACGGATTACGGGCAATATCTTAGAAATATAAGTAAATCCGAAGTTGAAGAGGCTCTTCAGACTTCTAAAGCTTTTCTTTATGATGACCTCGAGAAGATTATAGACGATGTTGAAATAATGAAAATTTTGAGAGCAAAATACGATTTTCATAATATAGCCGTTCTTTTAAAAGGGAAAATTGCGGAGGAAGATTTTACCGGTATGTGTTCTTCTATTGGATCTATACCTGTTTCTCAGTTGGATCAGATATTTAAAGAAGAGAAATATGGATATCTTCCCGAATATCTTCAAGAAGCAGTGAAAAAAGGAATTGACGTTTACTATTCAACTGAACATAATCCACAGAGATTAAGTTTTGCTATTGATTCAATTATGGCTCTGACTTTAACTTCATATATAAAAAATTCATTTCTTAATGATTATTACAAATTGTGGTTGGATTTGACAAATCTTAAGATAATACTTCGTCTTTTATTTCTTGAAAAATATCAGGAATTGATTGATTTTGCAATACTTCCCGGTGGTAATATCGGTAAAGATACTATTAAAAAGGCAAAAATAGATGATGTTGATTCTCTTGAGGTACTTTACAGGGGAACAATTTATAATTCGCTTTTACAGTGGAAGGATTCTTTTTCGATTTTAGAGAGGGAGTCCGAAAAGATGCTGATTTCTTATCTTGAGTCTGTTGCTTTTGAATCGATTGGCGTAGAACCGGTTATCGCTTATTTGCTTATAAAAGAGAACGAGATAAGAAATTTGCGTATTATCTTTATTGGTAAGATGAATGGTGTTGGTGAAGATTTAATTAAAGAGAGATTGATAATATGAAGATTGCTTTTGCCGGTCCTTATCATCTTGTTTCTCCTTTTAAATCTTTAGGTGCAGAAATAATCAATACCGAAGATAAAAATATTGAAGAAATTAAAAAGGAAATTGAAGATTCGGATTTTGCTATTGTTTTCGTTTTTGAAAGTATTTTTAAGGAGTTGATGAAATTCGAGGATCTCATATCCAGTCCTAAAATAAATATCGTCCCGATACCCGGGATCCAGGGCAGTCAGGGATTTGGAGCCATGAGAATACGTGAGATAGTTAGGAAAGCTGTTGGAGTGGATATAGGAGGCTTTAATGAGTGAAGGAAAAATAATCAGAGTTTCGGGACCTCTTGTTGTTGCGGAGAATATGAAAGGTTCGAGAATGTTTGACGTTGTTAACGTAGGGGAAGAAAAGCTTTTGGGAGAGATCATTGAATTGGAGCAGGATATGGCTTCCATTCAGGTGTATGAGGAGACAGAAGGGATTGGAGTCAGGCAGCCGGTTTTCATTACAGGAGAACCCCTTTCCGTGAGTCTTGGTCCCGGTTTAATTGAATCTATTTATGATGGAATTCAGCGTCCTCTTGATAAAATTAAAGAGAAAACGGGTAGTTTTATTTCAAGAGGAATATTCGTACCTGCAATTGACCCTGAAAAAAAATGGGATTTTAATCCCGTTAAGAAAGAGGGAGATAAGGTCGTTGGTGGTGACATTCTTGGTACCGTGCAGGAAACAGTTTTAATAGAACATAGAGTAATGGTACCGCCGGGTGTCCAGGGGACTATCGAAAAGATCAACAAAGGTAAATTTACTGTTAAAGATGTTGTTGCAGTAATTAAGACAGACGAAGGTAAAAAAGAAATCAAAATGGAACAGAGGTGGGGTGTAAGGAAAGGGAGACCTGTAAAAAAGAGACTTGCTCCAAGGATGCCTCTTTTCACGGGGCAGAGGGTTATAGATACGTTCTTTCCCATAGCCAAAGGCGGTACTGCCAGTGTACCGGGACCTTTTGGTTCCGGTAAAACAGTTATTCAGCATCAGCTTGCAAAATGGGCTGAGGCTGAGGTTGTTGTATACATTGGATGCGGAGAGAGGGGAAATGAAATGACCGATGTGCTTAACGAATTTCCCGAGCTTGTTGACCCAAAATCGGGGGAACCTTTAATGAAAAGAACTATTCTCCTTGCCAATACCTCTAATATGCCTGTTGCAGCCAGAGAAGCTTCGATTTATACAGGAATAACTCTTGCCGAATACTTTAGAGATATGGGCTATTCCGTAGCTTTGATGGCAGATTCTACTTCAAGATGGGCTGAGGCATTAAGAGAAATATCCGGAAGGCTCGAAGAAATGCCCGGTGAAGAAGGATATCCTGCTTATCTGGGTAGTAAAATAGCCGAATTTTACGAAAGAGCCGGAAGGGTAAAATGTCTTGGCGGTGATGACAGAGAAGGCGCAATTTCGGTTATTGGTGCAGTTTCCCCTCCCGGTGGAGACCTCTCTGATCCGGTTGTTCAGAATACTCTGCGAGTTGTAAAGGTTTTTTGGAGTTTAAAAGCTGAATTGGCTTATGCAAGGCATTTCCCGGCTATCGATTGGCTGACTTCTTATTCTCTTTATCCTGATAATGTTAAAGATTATATGAATGAGGAGGTAGCCGAAGATTTTCTTCCGATTGAACAGGAGGCTATGAAATTGCTTGAGGAGGAAGATGAATTACAGGAAATGGTTAGACTTGTAGGTGTTGATGCTCTTTCTCCAAGGGAAAGACGTATACTTATTGCTGCAAGGATCATAAGAGAGGACTTCTTACATCAAAACGCGTTTCACGAGGTAGATACGTATACTTCCATAAAAAAGCAGTATCTTATGTTGAAGAATATCATAACTTTCTATCGGGAAGCAGAAAAAATAGAAGCAGAGCCTGAAGAATTGGGGAATCTTGAGATTCTGGAAGAAATAGCACGTATGAGATTTATTCCGGAAAAAGATATAAAGACATTGGAGAATTTACAGAGTAAAATAAAAAATGAATTGAGAAAAATCGCAACTGTTAAAGAGGAGGTAGGGTCATGAGAATAGAATATCAAGCTGTCTCTGATATTTCCGGACCTCTTCTATTTGTTGAGGGAGTTAAAGGTGTCAGTTACGGAGAGCTTTGCATAATTAGACTGCCTGATGGGGAAGAGAGAACAGGTAAAGTGCTTGAGGTTCATAGGGATAGGGCTATGGTTCAGGTCTTTGAAGGTACCAGAGGTATAGATATTCCGGAGACTACGGTTGTTTTTCAGGGTAAGATGATTCAGTTGGGTCTTTCTGGTGATATATTGGGAAGGGTTTTTGACGGTATGGGTAGAGTTATTGATGGTGGTCCTGCGATTTTGCCTGAGAAAAGAAAAGATATTAACGGAGAGCCAATCAATCCGTATGCCAGGGAATATCCGGACGAATTTATTCAAA
>CAZRYJ010000065.1:0-10485 GCA_964604245.1 uncultured bacterium
AGGACAAATGTCCTGTTTTACAATTTAACTATTTGACTTAGATTCGAAGAATCTACGATAATAACCACAGAGAGCATAGAGAAAAAAGGAACACACAGAGCTCACAGAGATTTTATTTGTTGTTTAAAATAACACCCACCACATCAAAAGGTATCCCACACAAAGCCACAGAGACACAAAGAAAGAATATGTTATGTTTCACTAAACCCAACCCCTAATAATTTAAACACAGAGTTTTTAAATTTTCGCATTGACAGATAAGAAGAAAACACCTATACTATTTTCATACTAATTAAGGAGGTAATAATGTCAAAATTAAAAAATTTTTCCATTATCATATTAATGTTGTTCCTCATTGTAAGTCCCACTCTTTACTCTCAGGTCATCAAGGACGATTTCAGGGTCAACGATGATGTGATTGGCGGAACAAATAATGAGCCTAATGTTGAGATATTAGAAAATGGTGAGGAAATAATCGTATGGGCAGACGAGAGAAATGGAGAACTTAACACCTATGGACAAGCATATGACGGTACAGGTGCTCCGGTAAACGCAAACTTCAAGGTAAGCACAAATAATGGAGCTTACTTTGAAGGCAAGCCCTCACTCGCATGCTATGGTGATAGTATACTCGTTATTTGGGCATATCGTGATGGACAATGGTTGCTCTCCGATGGTTCGCAATCCGGTTCCGCCGTTAATATGAATAGTGGATCTCTGTACGCTCCCGATGTAGCAGTCAGTGACTCAGGGTTCTTTGTAGTGTGGTATTACAATGTCTCAGGAAAAGGTCTGGACATATTCTTAAAGAGGTTTGCCTTTAATGGGGATTCACTCGGTCCGAGGATTGTAATAAACGACGATGTAAGCACTGAAAATCAAGTTTACCCAGGGATAGCGATGAATAATGATGGTTATTTTGTTGTTGTATGGCACGACGATAGGAATGTAAGTACTGACATATACGGGCAAAGATTTGACCCATCAGGTAGTCCTATAGGCGGTAACTTCCTGATAAACGATGATGTAGGAGACTACGATCAATATCATCCATCTTGTGCAATGGACTTTGCAGGTAACTTTACCGTTGTCTGGTATGATAACCGAGATGGAGGTCTAAATATCTATGGCCAGCGATTTAATAATACAGGAAATAAAATAGGCAGTAATTTTTTGATCAATGATGATGGAGGGAGCTATTCTCAATATTACCCATCATGTGCAATGGACTCTGCGGGTATTTCTGTTGTCGTCTGGCAAGATTACCGGGATGGGCGTGGAAATATCTACGGACAGAGATTTGATAATGCCGGTAACTTTCTGAACGGCAATTTCCGTATAGACACGAGTTCCAGTTCGGGGCACGACAACCATCCTAAAGTTTCCATGAATAAGAATAATTTCGTTGTCACCTGGTATCAAACTATCAACAATTACTCAAGCGTTTATAAAAGACGATTCGACAACGATGGAACACCTGTTGGAGACCAGATTTTGGTAAACGAACTTGAGGGAACAGCAAGTCAGTTGTACCCGATAGTTGATATGAATACAGGCGGCAGTATAGTTGTAACATGGGCGGATTACCGTGACCCCCAGGGAATATATTTCCAACAACTGGATGCTCTCGGAAATAAACTTGGAGAAAAACATCCGGGTAGCTAGCGGGCATACCCCGGATATCGCAATAGCCGAAGATTCAAGTTTTGTAATCACCTATGATTATTCGAATGATATCTATTACCAGCAATTCGATCACTCCGGGAATCCTATTGGTTCCCCTTTTGTTATCTCGGATACAATCGATGGCAGTCGTTCGCTTGCAGCTGTAGATATAGATTCTGATAACAATACTGTTGTTGCCTGGTCTGATTACAGAATGGATAACTATGATATATATGCCCAAATGATAAATTCGGCAGGGGATACCATAGGTGGCAACTTCAGAGTAAATGATAACCCGGGAACATCCAATCAATTTTGGCCGGACATTGCTATAAGTCCTTCAGGTGTTTTTCTTATAACATGGTATGATAATAGAAATGGAGATAATGATATATACGGTCAAATATATCAGGGGGACGGAACTCCTGTTGGAAGTAATTTCAGGATAGACTCAGGCGGCACATCCAGTCAATATTATCCGAATGCCGGATATCTTCCGGATGGAAATTTTATTGTTACATGGCAGGATTACAGGACTCCCCAGGCTATATATGCACAGATAATTAATTCTACAGGGACTCTTGTTGATACAAACTTCAGGGTAAGTGACAACCGGGGGTATGAACCCTCGGTGAGTGTTGCTCCATCAGGGGAATTCGTGATTACATGGAGAGATTACTCTTATAGCCAATCCGATATATATGCCCAGAGATACAACTCTGACTACAGCCCTTATTTGACAAACTTTAAAGTCAACAATGAGATTGAAGGAGTAAATCCTAACCAGGAACTTCCTAATGTCGCAACAGATGGAAGTAGTATCATATTTGTCTGGCAGGATGCAAGATGGCAGAGAGGATATGATATAGCAGCAATGATGCTTGAATGGGCTTCCGGTATTGAAGATGTGGCACAGGAGGGAAATGAGATTAAAATACTTGAGATTAGCAATCCAATATTGAACAGTAAAGAATGGCTTATGATTTCTATAGATTCACCCACTAAAGTGGATTTTCAAATAATAAATGTTGCAGGTATGGCGGTATCTGCGAGAACTCTTTCTTACACAACTTCCGGTATAAAGAGAGTGGACTTTAACGTTTCAGCAATGCCTTCAGGATTATACTTCTTGTCCCTTAAGACAAATAAAGGAAGCACAATCAAAAAGACTATAGTTATTAGGTAACAAGTAGTAATTTAGGGTGTAGTAAGTAGTAAAAAAACAAAGAATAACAAACGTTGTTCTCTTTGTGTACTTTGTGGTTCAATTTTTTTCAGGTGAGTTGATTTTCAAATAAAGAAAGTTATCTTCCCTCTAAAAGGAGAAACCGAATGTGTCTGGCAATACCAATGAAGCTCATAAAAATCGAAGGAAATAAAGGCATAGTCGAGCTTTCAGGAGTAAAAAAAGAAATTAGCTTGGACCTCCTGGGCAAGGTCGAAATCGGAGATTACCTGATAATACATGCAGGTTTTGCAATAGAAAAACTAAATGAAGAGGAAGCAAAAAAAACCCTGGAAATCCGGGAAGAGATCGCAGAAGTTCAAAAACAATGAAATATATTACCGAATACAGAAATAAGAACTTATCCCGGAAAATAGCTGATAAAATAAATGGCGATCTAAAAGGATATAAAGGAAAGATTTCTTTAATGGAGGTCTGCGGAACACATACCCATTCGATTTTTCGATCCGGCATTATGAGCCTTCTTTCCGAAAAAATAGAACATCTTTCGGGTCCGGGCTGTCCGGTATGCGTTACTCCAAATGAATATATAGATACGGCAGTCGCCTACAGCCGCCTCCCCCTGGTTGATGATATAGATATTACCATCAAGATTGAAATCAGCATTTTTAACTCTAAGAACGCCGTCATTTATTATTATAATATTACCTTCATGATAAAAATAACCTGTAACACTTAATGTTTCAGCTGGGGTATCGCCGATTATGAGGTCCTCGGCTCGAAATTTCTTTAATGTAAATTCCTGTAACAATTTTGGACCGGCAGGAGTTATATCGTCAAATACTCGTTGCTGGCCCTGGGTAATTTGTTGATTGTAGTTATGTCTGAAGAATTCCATAGCCTCATCGATCCTGGTCCCCTCAGTAAATATAGTACTTATGAACAATATTAGCCACATAGGATTACCTATTATTTAATATATTGATATGTTTGCTTCTGTCAACCAATTCACAGATGCGAAACATACCCATCATCCGTCCACCGTCATCAGTCCTCTTTTTTTATTTTTTGACTCACGACTAGTGACTCGTGACTAATGACTCGCAGTGTTTTTTTATTGATTTACTATTTAATTAATCCGAAGGACTATTCGAATAGTCTCTTTATTTCATCCTGGTATTTCGTAACGATCTTGCAATTCTCTTTATAATCCGCAATCTCTTTTGTTTCCTCCGACTTTTCGAGTTCTTTGAGCTCATTTTTTATCTCGTTTTTTTGAGCTTCAGATATATTGGGATTATTAAGCATTTCTTGCATATTCTCTTTGGCTGCTTTCCGGGCTTCATCTAACTGCATATAAGCAAATGTGCCCATAACTTTTACATGAGTCGAAACGAAACTTTCAGTGGTAAACCCGTAGGCTTTTAGAATTTTATCAAGCTCTTCTTTATATTTCATAAACGCGTGACCTGTTTTCATGGCCGTTAGTACATTTTTGCTGTCAGGTAGTCTTTCGACTTCCTGTTCTTTTTGATTGACAAATTCTGTAAAAACCGGAAAAGCTTCTAAGAAGGCTTTCACCTCTTTTTCCGTCAGCAAAATATCTTCCGATTCGGTTTCACCTTCTATCTTCTGCTCCGCACTTGTTTCTCCGGCTCCTTTTGTCTTTTTATCCCCTTTACAACTTGTTATTGCAAAGGAAAGTAAAAAAAATAAAACTACTAAAGATTTAAACTGTTTCATTCTATACCCCCCGGTTTTGTTTAATATTTCCGACCTTTTTACAAATTATTCTGTTAGTATAAAAATTCAATTTGGTAAAAATAATAAAAGGACAAGGTTTGTCAATAGGCAATAAAAACAATAAAATTACTACAGAGTTCACATAAAGAGTCCATCGTCTATAGTCACGGGTAAAAACAAAACCCCTTAAACCCAACCAAAAAGATTTAACCACAGAGTACACAGAGGAAAAAGAACGCACAGAGAACACAGAGATAAAAAAGTATATTTTTATTTAACTAAAACCTATATCCTAAATCCCACTACCTAACTTCCGTCATCGGTCGTTAATATTTATGTAAAAAAGTTCCTATTAGACCACAAACCAATAATGCCTAAAAGTGAAGGGATTGCCCATAGAATAAGAACGCCTAACACAACAACAGATTCCGTCCCGCTTCGAAAAACATATAATAGCGGGAAATATACACAAATTGCAAGTTCCATCATTGCAGCAACAAAGCCGAAGAGTTTTTTCCTCGATATTCCGATAAAAGCTACTATTGCAATCGGCAGAGCCCACAATATATCGGCTACCGCTATACCTCTTTCTACATTTGCCATTGCGTGTTCGATTGCATCACCGGTAAAGCTTTCACTCTGAAATCCAATCTTTACAGCACCTTCCCAGTTTATTAATGAATAAACTTGCATAATCCAGGCTATAAATATGAGTATTAATGACGCTAATGCGATCCATATGCCTAACGGAAACCGACCGATGGTCTTGTTTAAAGCTTTCATTTATATATCCCTCCTGTTTTTATAGTATACTCAAAATGTGGGTGGAATGTCAAGTGGTTTTAAGATCCTAGAGAATTAACATAAGCTGTTAACTCTTTGATGTTTTCCTTTTTTGTAAAGTCAGCAGGCTTTGAGTATGCAGCCAACATTCCTTTTTCATCTGGATCCTAGATCCTAAATTTAGACAATAGACCAGTGACCAACGACCGGTGACAAGTCAATCGTTCCACCTAGACCCTTGACTTATGAGATTGATTTTCTAAATTTATACTATGATTATATGTTCCTATTTACCCATTCAAGAATTTAACTATTCAACTATATATGAAGCAGGTTTATTGAATTTCGAAAAACAATCCCTGACCCCAGTACTACGCTGGTAAGACCATTCCTCCTTACAGGGCAGGAAAAGAGTACAAATCTACTACCTAATAACCACCGTCTTTTTAATTGCTCTGCCTTCAAGTGTTTTAAATAACAGAAAGTAAGGGCCACAGGGGAATTGTGAAACGTCAAATTCCACCCTCTTCACACCGGGAGTTGTGTAAGTCAGTTCCTTTGAAGACACAACTATCCCCGCGACATTTATGATTTTAAACTCCACTTCAGTTGGGTAATCCAGGGAAAGGATAACCCATTCTTTACCCATTAATATCGGACTGCTGATCCCGAGTATAATAACTTCTTTTTCTTCTTTAGTAACATCTTCAATGCTAGAGAGAAGCGAACCAAATACTTTTGCTGCTATATCATACCCCATTTGCCATTTAGGATCCTCCCACGCAAAAAAGAAGATACTTCCGTTTGTAGCAACACATGGAACTTGCTGAAACGTATTCGGCCCCTCATTTTCGTTGTTAACCTTAAAATTTGTTGAATTTGGACTGTAGTCGGGATTGTATTCTTGGGCATATATATCGAGATCGCTCGAAGCATCCCCCCAGGCGACTACAAAAGCACCTGATGGAGTTACGTTTACCGAAGGCTCATATCCGGTATTATCACTCACCCTGAAATTTGTATCGACATGAACACCCGTAGAGTCAAGTATCTGCGCATATATGCCCATTGGAATTCTGAAATCCTGCCATACAACAATAAAATTTCCGTCCGGAAGGTATTTTGCATCCGGACAATATTGATTGTCTGTGCCGCCTGAGTCTATCCTGAAATTAGAGCCAAGAGCATTCCCGTCGGAATCAAAAATCTGGCCATATATATCGTAATCTCCATTCCTTTGGTCATACCATGTAATAAGGAATTTACCTGAAGGGCTCATAGCTATATCTGGTCTATATTGAACCGCTGTTCCGGAATCGTCATTGACCTTAAAATTTACTCCCACGGTATCTCCTGCCGGGGAAATCATCTGGGCATATATATCATCATTTCCACTTCTACTATCCTGCCAGGCGACAACAGCAGTATTATTTGCATCAAGATCTATTGAGACACAACCACGGCCTTCATCCGTTGTATCCGATATAATAATAGGAGAACCGATGAAATCGCCGGAAGAGTGAAATCGCTGGCAATAAATGTAGTTTGAAAAATTATAAGCATAGTTATAAGTAATAAAAAAACTCCCATCTTCGGATACTGCAACATCTGGGCTTCCTCCTACATGTACAAGGACGTTATCTCCGAGTGTATCGCCTAACGTATCGAGGCGTTGAAAATAGACCTCGTGAGAGGTACGAAAATCGTCCCATACTACAACAACATTTCCATTTATATTCATATCAACTTTGGGGTTTTTCTGATCTGCCGTACCCATAGTCGCATTTACCTTTATTTCGTTAGTAACAGGCGTTCCATCGTTTTCAAACCTTCTTTTATAGATATCTATGGAGCTGTTTGTTTCTTTACACCAGGTTACAACGAAGTTACTTTTATTCATAGAGACTTTGGGAAAATTACCATAATCGTCATTTGCGTTCTGTCCTATCTCGAAATTAGAGCCGACCGGATTACCAGTATTATCAAATATTTGACCATAAACACTTACTTCTCCCATTAAATTATCTATCCATACAGCAACAAAGTTACCGGCTGAGTCCATCGCACAAGAAGAATAATATTGATCGCTGGTTCCCGTATCACTACTTATCAGGAAATTACCACCTAATGGATCACCTGATGAATTAAATTTCTGCCCGTAGATATGATAATTTGTTCCTCGTTCATCCCACCAAACGACAACAAAATTACCCTCATAATCCATGGCACAAGAGGGATCATTTTGATAAGCACTTCCTCCATCATCGTTTATAAGGAAATTCCCTCCAATTGTATCGCCTGAAGTAGTAAACAATTGCCCATATATATCACAATTACCATTTCTTTCATCTTCCCATACCGCGATTAAATAACCGCTATCATTCATAGCTATACATGGACGCAGTTGATCTTCCTCACTCACATCATCATTTATAACCATCCTCTTATTTATTGAATCTCCGTTAAAATCAAATCTCATAACGTATACTTCGTGGTCCCCGGTCCAAAAATCGCTGTGCCAAATCACAAACATTCCCGAATCGCTAACTGCTACCTCCGGATTATAACTACCCGTTTCCAGATGAAATGTCGTACCTTCTTTTAAGCCATTGGCTGACAACCATTGCCCGGAACCATATGCCCATATAACAAGCAAACTGTCACCGTAAGATGAAATTGCAGGATCGAATTCATATACACTTGACAAATTAGTGCTTACCTTGAAATTTGAATCTAACGCACTACCTGTACTATCGTATACTTGTCCGTATATGTTTTTTACGTTGTTTCTCTCGTCTTCCCAAACTATCAATACCTCACCGCTTTCCAATATTTCAACTACAGGAGCAGAGTTTTCTCCTCCAAGCGAGTCATCGTTGACTCTGAAGTCGTCTTTTATTATCTGGGCATACAGTGGAGAATTGGTTATGAAGAAAAGCATAAGCAAAAACATGCAAAGTCTCTTTAATTTTGACATGTCTCTTCCTTTTAAGGTCTAATCGCTTTCATGCTTATCTCACTACCACAACTTTTTCTGTTTTCGTAACCTTTTTTTCATTTGCTTCCATTCTAACGAAATACACTCCTGTCGGTATTACATTCGTTTTTATTTCTTCCGAATAAAACCCGGGTTGCAGTTCTTTCGAAAATTCCTTAACATTTTTCCCCGTTATATCATACACGCTAAATTTGACAGCAGCCTTTTCTGGTAGAGTATATCTGAGTTCAAAATGATTGTCTACTGTTATTCTTGTTACACTCATCGAATAAACTTCGGGTGATTCAGATGAAATTCCTGAAGCGCTAACAGTAACATTTATAGGTCTTGAATAAAGAGTCAATTCTGTGGCAACAGTATTGGTAATCTCGCAGATATAACTACCAGCATCGCTACTATCTGCTAAAACTATTGTATATAAGCTGTCCTTCGCGCCCGAAATATTACTCTCATCTTTTTTCCATTGATATTGGTTGCTGTCACCTCCGACAGAAACAGACATAGTAAAATTCGAGTCCGTGGTTATTGTGTCGTACTGAACTGCACCTACACTATCTTGAGGTGAATACAAAAATCCCGGGATTTCAATATTGGGTTCTATATCTTCAAACGTTAATTTATTGTCTTGAACTCTTAAATCATCCAAAGAAAGTAAAGTCGAAAGATCAGGGAAATCTGTAAATTCATTTTCATAAATATACAACGTTGTTAAATTCGTCAAATCAACAAATGAAGAAGGAATCGCTCCTGTAAACTGATTGTTTTCAAGATACAATTCTCTTAATTTTGACAAATTCCCAATCTCCGAGGGGATCGAATCTGTGAGCTGGTTGGAAGTAAGATACAAAACCAATAAATTCGACAAATCTCCGATTTCCGGAGGTATCGCTCCTGTGAGCTGATTGTTGAAAAGTCTCAACCCTGTTAAATTAGTCAAATTTCCGATTGATGCAGGGATCGAACCGGTGAGTTGATTGTTAAAAAGATACAAAAGTTCCAAATTAGTCAAATTTCCAATTTCCGAGGGAATCGAATCTGTGAGCTGGTTGTTGAAAATATGCAAGCCTCTTATGTTCGTCAAATTTCCAATTTCAGAAGGGATCGAACCTGAAAGCTGATTAAACTCAAAGTCCAAATACAGTAAAGCATTCAAATTCCCAATCTCTGGAGGGATCGAACCCGTAAGCTGATTGAAAGCAAAACGTATACTTCTCAAATTAGTCAAATTACCAATAGACGAGGGGATTGAACCCGTAAGTTGGTTTTGATTGAGATACAGAGTTTCCAAACTATCTAAATCACCAATCGATGCAGGAATTGTTCCTACTAAATTATTATTCGGCAGTTCCAACCCTGTCACTCGGCCATCACCAACAAATACACCATACCAGGTAGCTACTGGTCCCATTTTCCAATTTTCCCAGTTTGTCCAGTAATAACCATTTGTACTGTCAAATAATTCGACAAGAGCAAGAGAATCTTCTTCAGTGACTTGAGCGAAAACCGATCCTGTATTTATGGCTAAAACAAGAAATAACGATGTAATTAATTGTTTATACACTTTTCACCTCCTTAGTTAAAAATAAAGAGTCCTCAGAAGTTAAGTCTAATTGACTTTTTCTTAAGCTATAATAAAGAATAACAATCTATATTTTTTTGTCAAGTTTCTCATTGCCCGGAACCTGGTATCCGGCAGCCAAATTTATGCGCAGATAAATGTAGATTTTAGATTCGTTAGTCCGTTGAACAGTTGGTGCGTTGGTCGGTTAACTCGACGAACCTGCTAAAATATTCACGATTCACGACCTGACCCCTCTCTTTATACGATAAGTCCCATTATAAGCACAAGCGTGGTGGTCGTCGAAAAGAAAAACTTTCGGATCATTATATATTAATTTCCTTACAAGGTTAAAGCCTTTATTTTGATTCTTTTTTTTCTATTTTTGTAGCGCCTGACAAAGCATCGACATTAACTGTCGAATCGAATCTTGCCTTAACAGGCTCTTTATGGGCAGTCTCCATAAGGTTCCAGTGACTGACTGTTACCGGTCCATCGATCAATTCCGGTACGTTATAGTTCATGATATATGTATCATAAAACGTAGGGTCT
>CAZRYJ010000066.1:0-10307 GCA_964604245.1 uncultured bacterium
ATCCTATAAAAATATCATATAAAGATATTCCAAATTTCCCGGTGTCTACAGTAAAAGGACATTCCGGAAACTTAATATGCGGAAAAATTAAAGAGAAAAAAGTTTGTGTTATGAACGGTAGATTTCATTATTATGAAGGATATGCTATAGATAAAGTCACCTTTGGCGCAAAATTACTATGTTTTTTAGGAATAAAAACTCTTATAGTCTCTAATGCGGCCGGCGGGGTCAACCCTCTCTTCTCCAGAGGAGATATAATGATTATAACAGATCATATTAATTTCTTCCCGGAACATCCCCTCACGGGGTCGAATGACGAGCGTCTGGGACCTCGATTCGTAGATATGTACAACACTTATGATAAAAATTTGATAGAAAGAACCGAAGATATTGCACTTAAAATAGGATTGAAAGTGAGAAAGGGCGTTTATTTCGGACTCCAGGGTCCCACTTTCGAAACTGCTGCAGAATATAGAATGATAAAAATCTTAGGGGCAGATGCCGTAGGCATGTCAACAGTACCAGAAGTAATAATTGCAAGGTGGATGGATATAAAGGTTCTTGGACTATCGATAATCACCGATATTTGTCTGCCTGATGCAATGGAAAAAGTAAGCCATGAAATCGTATTGAATGCGGCGAATAAAGCCGCTCCAAAACTCTCTAAATTAATAGTTGAAGTTGTTAAAAAAATATAAAATTTACTTATTCTTCATATCACTGCTACTTATTACAAGTTGCAGGAGAGAAAGCAACTATGCTAAGGCTTTCGAATATTATCATTCACTTAGACCTACCCGGGCATTAATCCTCCTGGAAAATTCCCAAAATCCTAAGGAGATATACCTCCAGGGCGAAATTTACCTGAATCTGAATGATCCCAGAAGAGCATTAAAATCTTTTGATAGACTGATCGATACCGATCCAAGATGGAAAGCTAAAACACTAAAAAAACTCTTGCAAGCCGGCAACGAGGCGGCAGAAAAAGGTAAAGATTTCACTGCAGTTACGATTTATTTAAAAATACTGGAGTTCGAACCTGACTTTGATATGGAAGAAAAAAATATACTAATGGGAAACTGGTTTTTCGATTCAAGAGATTACCAGCAAAGCATTGATTACTATATAAAGGGAATGAAATATAAATCTTTGGATAGCGATTTAAGATTAAAATTAGCACAATGCTACATAAATACAGATGACTTAGTTTCAGCCTACGATGTCCTAAAAGAAGCAACAAAAGAACTTTCAAGCTGGCGATTAAGATATTGGCTGGGAAAAACATCTTTTAAATTGGCTGAGAAAAGAATAAAAGAAGGAAATTACGATTCAGCAGAATTATACCTTAAAGAGCTAATTACTCTTGGCATGCCTAAAGTGTTGATAGATGATGCATACTTCTTACTGGGTGATATTAAATTAAGTCAAGAAGAATATACCGATGCATCCGGTTATTACGATAAAGTTTTGGAGTTGAATAAATTCGCGAAACCTAAAATTAGAAGAGAAGCGGAAGAAGCCCTTGAAATTATTAAGAACATGGAGGATAATCCTTGAAGAAAGAAATATACTTTATCATGATTTTTCTATTATTTTTTTCCTGCACAAAGAATTCAAAACCACCAATGTCATCTCCGGATGAGGAATTCGAACAAGCAATTAAATGCTTTGAGGAAAAAGATTACAAAAAAACGATTAAATATCTTAGATACTTTTTTAATAGATATCCCGGCAGTCATTGGATTGACGATGCGCAGTTCTACTTTGCCGAATCATATTATCTATTAAATAATTATATGGAAGCTATGAACGAATTCTATTTCCTACTCAACAACTTTCCTAATTCTAACTTTAGCGAGAAAGCACTTCTCAGAAAAGCTCAATGTTTAGAAAAAATGGCTCCAATAGCCCAAAGAGACCAAACTCTTACGCAAGAGGCTTTGGATACTTATGAAGAATTTATTAAAAAATACCCATATTCAAAATACTTAGAAGAAGCTAAAGAAAGTAAAAGGGGGACTGAGGAAAAAGCAAATCAAAAACTAATCGAAATTGCAGAAACTTATATTAAAATGGGTATTCACGAATCCGCAATTATATATCTGACCAAAGTATCCGAATATAGTGAAAGATGGAAAGATAAAGCAAATTACCTACTTGGAGATATAGCACTTGGATATAACAATGATTCTCTGGCAACCTATTATTATCAAAAAGTTGAAGGAGATTTCAAGGAAAAAGCACAAGAAAAATTAAAAGGAATAAAGTGAAAGGAGTCTTTGGAGGAAATTTCAATCCCGTTCATACAGGGCATCTGATTTTAGCTAATGATGCCCTTAATTTATTGGAACTTGAAAAAATATTATTTGTACCGGCATGGAAAGCTCCCTTTAAAAACGAAATCATCCCTACCTCGTTTAAAGATAGATATAATATGTTGAAATTAGCCGCTTCAGATACAAAATTTTTTGAAGTATTAGATTTGGAATCTAAAAGAAAAGGAATATCTTACACCTACCATACTCTAACCGAACTACTCAAAAAGGAAAAAAAACTGTGTTTAATTATAGGTGAAGATCAGGCAACGAACTTTACAGAATGGCATGAATGGGAAAAAATATTACAGATGGTAGATGTTTTTGCTCTGAAAAGAAGTAAGAAAGTCCGAAAATATCCGGAAGGATTAAAAATACTAAACTCAAGAATAATAGAAATATCATCAACTGAAATCAGAGAGAAAATTAAAAATGGAAAACCCGTCGATTTTCTCTTACCCAAAGGAGTCCTTGCTTACATAAAAGAACATAAATTATATAAGAATTAATTAGCCATGAAGACACTAAGACACGAAACCACCCCACACAACCAAAATAATATTTTGATCAAACCCCTTACCTCACCCAAAAATCAATAACAACAAAACTAATTAATTACACAGATTATTTGTTCTTTGTGACTTTGTGCCTTAGTGGCTAAACCTTTCTTTTCTCTATCTTACCGGAATATTCAAGGATAAGTTCACCTGTACCCGGCGAAACCGTATAAATATTACATAACAAAAGGTCACCAATTTGAAATTTATAGTGCTTTCCGGCAAGAGCGCGATCTTTTATTTTATAACTATCCCCGGGAAGAATTTTTAGAGGAATGAAACCACTAACAAGAAAATCATCAAGCTCTACCCATATTCCGTCAGTTGCAATATTTGTTACCATTCCTCTAAACCCTTTATCTGTATTTTCCTCCAAATAGCGCATTATAAAAAACTTAGTTATATCCTTTTCCGCAGAATCCGATCTCCATTCCTGTTCCGTTGAATGATCCGCTACTGATTTTAATTCTTCCTGCGTATATGTTTCACCAAATAGTAATCTATGTACAATAAGGTCAGGATATCTTCTTATCGGGGAAGTAAAATGCGTATACAGTCTTGAACCCAAACCGTAATGCGGCTGGGGTCTGGCAATATATCTTGCCTTTTTCATGCATCTGAGCAATTCATAGTTCAGAATTCTTCGGTAGGGAGAGTCTTTGAGCTCTTCAAGAAAAACAGATAAATCTTCTCTTTTAGTTGATGCCAATTTGAATCCGAGATTTTCCACAAGTCTTTTAAACTGTTCCAATTCACTCTTTTCAGGTTCTTCATGAATCCTATAAATTCCAGGAGTCTTTTGTTTTTCCAGTTTTTCAGCTACCGATTCATTTGCGGCTAACATGAATTGTTCGATAATTCTGTGCGCCCAAAGCTCCCTGACAGGATAAATAGCAGCCGGACGTGAATCTTTAAATTCAACTTTTACCTCTTCCCTAAAAAAGTCAAGATATCCTTCAGCTCTTCTTTTTTCGGAAAGTACTTTCGCAAGTTTCGATGCAATTTCAAGCTCAGATTTAAATTCTGAACTTTTCTTACCGTCAAGGATTTCCTGAACTTCTTCATAGGAAAATCTTTTATCTGATTTTATCTCGGACTTATAGAATTTCTTAACTATAGGGTTACCTCTTTCATCAAAATTAATGTAAACCGTAATAGCAGGTGATTCTTCTTTCTCTCCAAGGCTTAACGATTTAGTTATCTCCTCCGGCAGCATAAAGTAGGTTTCATTCGGAAGGTAAGTGGTGCATCCGCGTTTTCTTGCCTCCAAATCAATAGCTGAATTTTTCAGGACAGCCCCTGATACGTCTGCAATATGAACCCAAAGGTGATAACTTTTTTCATCCTTTTTTACAGAAATTGCATCATCAAGATCTTTCGCGTCAGTTGGGTCTATTGTAAAAGTTCTTAGGGAGGTGAAACTTTCTCTGTTTTTAGTTGGAAGAACAGTAAAGTTTTTCGCTTCCTCCATTGCTTTAATTGAGAACTTATGACTTAAATTATACTCCTGTTTTATGAGAATATTATATAAATTGTTTTCACTTATTTTCTCTGAGAATTTCACTAAAGGAGGCAAGATTGGCGTGGTCCATTTTACGAATTCAGCAAGTATAAAATCACCTTCTTCGGTTTTATGAGTATCCTCAAGCTCAAAATAATGCGGAATATTCTTATCCTGGGGTTGAAACATCAATCTGCCTTCAAATAACACAATCTTTCCAACGAAGTGTTTCCTTGAACGTTCGATTATTTCTTCGATCCTTGCTTTTAATCTTCCTCTCGATTTTCTTGTTATTTTTGCCAATACCAGATCTCCATTCAAGGCTGTAAAAGTTTCATTGGGAGGAACAAAAAGATCTTTCATATCCGAAGATGGCATTAAAAATCCATACCCCTCTCTTTTTCCATCAAAGATTCCTCTTATATATCCGGCTTTTCCGGAAAGTGCAAATTTTTTGCCTTTTGAAACGACCTTTCCGTCTTTTTCAAGTTTCTTCAATAGGGGTTTAATACTTTTACCGCATTTCTTCTTAAGAATTTTTATGTTTAAATAAGTGGAACGACTTTTTTCAAGTGCGTCAAAAATACATTGAGTTTTTTTATCCATACATGCCTAAGTCATACGAATATAGGCTTCTTATCTCCTTCAATTTTTTCGAATTCAAAACAAACTTTCTTTTTTTCTTTGTGATTTGGGAGGAATTTCTAATTGATTCCTGTATTTAGCGACTGTGCGGCGCGTGATATCGATACCTTCCTTTTCTAACTCTTTCCTTATTTGCATATCTGATAATTTATCATTCCCTTCTGACTCTATCATCCTTTTAATCCTTTCCCTTATCGTATTTGTGGAAATATTGTGCTCCTTTCCCTTAATCCCTCCACTTAAAAGATATTTTATATGAAAAACTCCCATATGGCTCTGAACATATGTATCTTTTATATATCTGGAAATAGTAGATTCTGATAGATCGGTTGCTTCTGCTATTTTTTTAAGGGTAAGAGGGTTCATGTGCATTACACCTTTATCTATAAAATCTTTCTGTATATTTATTATGTACTTCATTACCTTTCTAAAGTTCTTTTTTCGCATTTCCAAAGACTGAAGAATAAACTTAGCCCTTTCAATCCATTTTTCAACAAATTTTATTGTTTTTTTATCAAAATTTTCAGGAGCCTGTAAAACTTCAAGATATCTTGAATTCAAACGAAAGAAAGGAAGTTCCGGTTCATTTATCAAAATTTTAAACTCTTCCTCATCTTTTTCGACTATTACAGAAGGAGTAACATATTCGACTCTTCCAAAGTCCCCTCCTGTAGGATGTGGATTGATTTTCTGTATGTTTTCCATAGCTTTTTTAACTTTCAGAGGACTCAGATTTAATTCATAAGAAATCTTAGCTATTTCTTTTTTATTGTATTCTTCCCAGAAATCACTAATGATCTTGAGTTCCAATTTTGACTTCCCAGGATTTCTCTCAAGATGTAACTTTATCGATTCTCTCTTATTTCTTGCTGCAATTCCAAGAGGAGCACATTCTTGAATGATTTTCAGTATTTCTTCTACTTTACCTTCCGGAATACCGAAAAATTCTGCAATTGTAGGAAGGGGAGTATCCATAAAACCTTCATCCGTGAGTGAATCTATCATGTATTCTCCGACTTCGATCAGTTTTTCATCGGATAATTCCATCCGTAAATCCATCTTCAGTTGCTCGGAAAGCGGAGAAGTATAAGGTATTTGCCTTTTTTCGGCTTCTCCTATTTCAGAAGGAACAAAATAGGTCGGAAAACTTTCCGTAAAGAAATCCTTGAGTTCATTATCCCGAACATCTTCTTCTTTTTCATCATTTTCATCCGAAGAAGATTCGGAAGATTCGCCTCCTTCGTCCTCCTCTGCCAAACTCAACATAGGATTAGCTTCAATTTCCTGATAAATTATGTTTTTGAGTTCAAGACGTGGACATTGTGTAATTCTTATCATAAGTACCTGAAGAGGACTCATTTTTTGTTCGAGTTTGAGGGTCTGTTGGAGCTTTTGTATATATGATATTTTTTTATTATCCATAATATTAGAGCTTGAATTTCTTACCCAGATACAATTTTTTGGCTCTTTTGTTTAAAGTCAACTCTTCTGGTTTTCCTTTTAATATTATTTTCCCGTCAAACATTAAGTAAGCTCTATCAGTTATTTGGAGAGTTTCACGTACATTGTGATCGGTTATCAATACACCTATATTTTTTTTCTTAAGCACCAAGACAATTTCCTGTAGTTCTTCTCTGGTTATAGGATCAATACCGGTGAATGGTTCATCCAGTAATAAAAATTTCGGGGTTGACGTTAGAGATCGGGCGATTTCGACTCTTCTTCTTTCTCCTCCGGAGAGTTTATCTGCCGTTCTTCCGAGCAGAGAAGACAGTTTAAATTCTTTTACCAATTCATTGAACTTGTTTTTTCTTTTTTGCGGGTCTTTGATTAAGATTTCAAGCATAGCCATAAGATTATTCTCTACCGAAAGCCCTCTAAAAATAGAGGCTTCTTGCGGTAAGTAACCTATACCCAACTGCGCTCTTTTATGCATTGGTTTATTTGTGATTTTTTCTTTATCCAGATAAATATTTCCATCTTCGGGATGAATAAATCCGGTTATCATATAAAAAGTAGTAGTCTTTCCCGCCCCGTTTGGACCCAAAAGTCCTACAATCTCGCCCTCGTTCACTTCGACTTTAACCTTATTGACTACTGTTTTTTTATTGTATTTTTTAACCAGATTTTCCGCTTTCAGCTTCATTTTTAATAAACCTGCCTTTTGATCTGCCTCTAACTGCTACGCTATCCAGGGATTCTTCATCATAATAGACATTAACAGTATCTCCCCAAACTATGTTTCTTCCGGTTTCAGTGTAAGTAACAACTTGCCCATTTAAAGCTTCCAGGATTTTCTCCCTATGATTTATAATTATTTTTTGACCCGTTATAGAGTCCTTCTCTTCCAATATTAAAGGTTCATCAAGAAGAGTTGATACTGCGCTTTTGCTATTGTGAAGTAACTTACCGGAATTTCCGGAAATCTTTGAAGATTCAAAATTCACATTTGATAAGAACTTATATGTGGAATCCCTTATAGCATATACAACACAATCCGATCTGACTTTAATTTTATTGGATTTAAATTCCGGATCACCTCTAACCACCACAGAATCCTCAAAGAAATCTGCCGATTCGCCTTTTATTTCGATTGAATCGGAAATGTATATCAGATTGCCAATCAATTTTCCCTCTTCTTTTTCTCTGTAAAAAACCAGCGAATCACCCTTCAAAGTATCTTCCTTCCAGATTTTTATATTTCCACTACCAAATAGAATCTTATAAGGAATTTTATAATTTAAATAATCTGCAGTCAAAGAAAATTTTTTACTTTTAACAAAAACACTGTTTTTAAGTACTATCGATGTATCCGTTTGTACGGCCTCTTTTGCAGTTATTTGAAGGTCTTTTGAATGAATCTCAATACCCTCTTTGAATATATTTTTATTTCTATCTACTATTTCCATCGACCCCGAATGAATTTCATAAGGTACCATCAATAATATAAAAATCATTCGAAATGCCCTTTCCCCGAAAATTTTTCTTTTATAATAATCTTCCTTAAACCCGGGTCGGATTCAAGCCCTTTACCGAAAAAAATCTCGTCACTCTTAGAATATTTTACTTCTCCATCCGTAAATATTTTTTGCCTTTCTTCAGACCAGTTCAATTCCTCTGTCCATAGGGTTATTGAATCGCTTGACTTAACAACTATATTCCCCATTGCTTTCAAATCATTCGTTTCGTGAATAATATATCCACTATCAGCTTTCAGCCTTGAAGAAAGTTGTGAATTTTCGTTAAAAAATTCCAATTCAAATTGATGTATTATAGTTGTATCCGAAATCTTAGCCTCCTTGGCATTCAATTTCCATTTAAGCTGACTTCTTTCATAATTTCTTAAAATAAAAGAAGAAAGGCTTTCCTCTCTTATTTCCATTTCTGTTGTTTTCTTTCTATTGCAAGCCATAAAAGATATTATAGCTAAAAGTAAACAGATCTTTCTCATAATATAATTATAAGCCTCTTAAGATAAATGTCAACATAAGTTATTGAAATGGATTGATTTTTACATTAAAAAAACAAAAGGAACCACAAGATTTCTCAGATTCACACAAGATTACCCAACCTCCCCATATTTTTTTGTCTTCTACTAAATCCCAAATCCAAAATCCTAAAAAACTATTTAACCATTCAACAATTCAACTAATCCGAAGGATCCATACGAAGCGATAACAATATTTCTTCTGCCCTGTACGAACTCCTTACAAGCGGACCGGAAGCAACATAATCAAACCCTATCTGATAAGCCAACTTTTCTATTTCCTTGAATTCATCCGGATGAACATACCTGTCAACCGGCAGCTGCTTTAAAGTCGGTCTAAGATACTGCCCTATAGTCACAATATTACACCCAGCAGATTTTAAATCCCTTAACAATTCCAAAACTTCTTCTCTTTTCTCACCCAATCCTACCATAAAACCACTTTTCAAAGGCAAAGAAGTTTTTATCTTTTTAATCTTTTTGAAAATCCCAAGCGATAATTCGTAATCCGCTTTGGGGCGAACCTTATTGTAGAGTGCTGGTACAGTTTCAACATTATGATTAAGAACATCAATACCGGAATCAACAACTTTTTTTAAGCAATCTACATTTCCTTTAAAATCCGGTATCAGAACCTCAACTTTTGCATCCGGATTTACTTTTTTTATTTCTTTAACGGTATTTGCAAAAAAATCCGCTCCTCCATCGAAAAGATCATCACGGCTCGGAGACGTTAATACAGCGTACTTTAACTTCATTTCTCTTACCTGTTCGGCAATTCGAACCGGTTCGGACTCATCAAGAGATTCGGGAATTCCCTTATCGATAGAACAAAAGCCACAGTTTCTTGTACAAATATTACCCATAATGAGAAAAGTAGCTGTTCCTTTTGAAAAACATTCACCTATATTGGGACATTTTGCTTCTTCGCAAACTGTATGTAGACTTTTAGATTTGAGAATACTTTTTAAGGAATTAGCCTTTTTTTTTCTTGAAAGCTTACTCTTAATCCAGTCCGGTAATTCAGTGCTGCTCACTACTCAAGAATTTTATTGTTTTCATTAACTTTAATTATTTTAGGAGGGAAATTTCTATTATCTATATACACGAAAGACATTATTATAAGCCTATCCCCCACATCAGCAAGATTAGCCGCGGCACCGTTCACACAAATTTCTCCATCTTTACCGTAAATAACGTATGTCTCAAAACGGTTACCATTTTCGATATCACTAACGAGAACTTTCTCATTAGGAGAAATATCGGCCCTGCGAGCAAGTTTTTCATCGATGGTAATTGAACCATCATATTCTAAATTTGCCTCAGTAACTCTTGCCATATGTATTTTAGATTTAAGAATTTCAAACAACATTAAACTCTCCCCTATTTCCTATCATAGGCTTATATTACCTCTATACTTTATTTTGTCAATGGCACCATAGTAGAAATTAAGCGGCTAAGTCGTTGATTGGTTGAGTAGTAATAAGAAAAACAGTATTGTTAAAAAACCAATATTCATTGTTTTTTTATACTTTTATACCCCCGATTCAAAGCCTTTACTTCTAAAATCATAAGCTTGTCTCCCCGCCTGAGGCGGATCTTCAACCTTGAAAAAGGGGATCGTTAATTCCTTGATTTCTCGGGGATAGGACACGCATAAAGCAGGGGCAAGCCCTTGTTCTGAAATCAAAATATTAAAAAACACCCCTCATAATCCTCCCCCTTACTAGGGGGGGAAGAGAGTAAAGGGCAATTCGACGTTCACTATTTTAACAAAATAAGTTTTTTGGTCTGGACAAAAC
>CAZRYJ010000067.1:0-10284 GCA_964604245.1 uncultured bacterium
TCATTCGGAGGTAGTTTTGCGTGGTTATAGACCTCAAATTTTTCTTTTAACAACTTTTTAGTTGTTTCTTTTCTTAGAATCATATTCTGAAAAACACCACCGGAAAGACAAATTTTATCTATACTTGTTTCTTCTCTTAATAAACTTGAAACCTTTACAATCATTTCCGCTAGACCTATATGAAATTTCATAGAGATAGCATCTATAGTGACTTTACTTTTAATATCTTTTATTATCGATCCTATAACGCCTAAGGGGTTTATCACGTAAATATCATTTTCTTCTTGTATGTCAAATTCATAAAATCCGCCTCCGCTTTCTTTTACTATCATCTCAAGCTCGATCGCAGCTTGTCCTTGATACGTTATGGATTCCCTTATGCCCATGATAGATGCGACCGCATCAAACAGTCTTCCTATAGAGGAAGTTTCTGGTGAGTTCACGTTCTTATCTATCATATTTTTAATTATTACCCATTTTTTCTTATCGAGTCTTTCAGTAAATTCTATATTTAATTTAAGAAAATCTTTTCCAAATGTTTTATATAAATACGCAGCACCCATTCTCCAGGGTTCTTTTACAGCCATATCGCCACCCGGAAGCGGAACATACTGTAAATGCGCTTTTCTTTCAAAATTCTCCAAATCGGCAATCAGGAATTCTCCTCCCCAGATTTTCCTATCCGCGCCATACCCGGTTCCATCCCATGCCACTCCGATCACTTTTTCATCTACTGCGTTATCCAAAAGACATGCTGCTATATGGGCATGATGATGTTGTACTTCGATTAGAGGGCTATTATTCTCTTTTGCCCATTTTTTGCCGAACTTGGTCGCTTCGTACTCGGGATGTAAGTCCACTACTGCTATATCGGGAGGAATGTCGAAGAAATTAATAAAATGTTCTATTCCTCTTTCAAACGCTTTTATCGTTTCAACATTGTCCGTTTCTCCTATATAATGACTTACGAAAATTTCATCCTCTCTTGAAATGGAGAAAGTATTATGCTTATGTGCGCCGAATCCGATAATTTTATTTTTATTTTTTACGGGACTTCGGAGCGGCCCGGGCGCATAACCTCTTCCGCGTCTTAACAAAAGAACTTTTCCGTCAGCTACTCTGGCTATGGAATCATCCGCCTGAATCCATATATCCCGGTCATGGACAAGGAAATAATCGGCAATATCACCGAGCCTTTTAACTGCTTCTTCATTATCAAAAACTATCGGTTCATCTCTTTTGTTCCCGGAAGTCATCACTAAAACCTCTAAATTCTGAAATAAAAGAATATGCAAGGGGGTATATGGCAATATAAAGCCAAGAAAATTATTGTTCGGAGCTATATTCGCCGGAAGAATACAATCTTGCTTCTTTTTTAGAAGAACAATAGGAGCTCGGGGACTTATAAGGAGTTTTTTTTCTTTATTGGAAACATGGACAAATTTGCTTATAACAGAAGTGTCTTTTGCCATAAGAGCAAGCGGCTTATAGGGGCGTATTTTTCTTTCTCTTAAAGTTTTAACGGCTTTTATATCTTTTGCGTTACAGGCGAGATGAAATCCTCCCAGACCTTTAACTGCGATTATTTTCCCTTTTTTAAAAAATGCAGTTGTTTTTTCTATAGGGTTACCTTTTATTTTTTTCCCTTTTGAGTCCAAAAGTTTAAGATGAGGGCCACAATCACCGCATGCATCGGGCTGCGCATGAAATCTTCGGTTCGCAGGGTTTTCATATTCCGATTTACATTGTTCGCACATTTTAAATTTTTTCATAGTTGTGTTTTTTCTATCATACGGAAGTTCTTTTGTTATTGTAAAACGAGGGCCACAGTTTGTACAGTTTATAAACGGATATAAATATCTTCTGTCCTCGGTATCCAGTAATTCTTTTTGACAATCCTTACACGTTGCTATATCCGGGGGAACCAGGGTTGTTTTTTCTTTCTGCTTTTTACTCTCGATTATTTTGAATTCACGAAATTTTTTTAAAGGAAGTTTTTTTGATTGGATTTCTCCAATATTTGAAAGTGGAGGGGGATTTTTTTTGAGTTCTTTTAGAAAAGAATTGATATCCGGGGAGAAACCTTCAATATCCAGTGTTACTCCTTTACTGTCATTAAGTACAGACCCCTTTAAGTTATATTTTTTTGCGAGGCGATAAACTGTCGGACGAAATCCAACTCCCTGAACAATCCCTCTTATTTCGATTATTCTTCTTTCTTTATCCATCACTTGTAAAGATAGACTCAATACTTATTAAGTCAATAAGAGATGGATTATATTGAAGTTCTTGACTTAACAGTCTAATTGCGTAAATTAGAAAAGGTGGGTTTTTAATTATGGATAAAAAACATTGGAAATAATATCTCTAAAAGGAAAAGACTCCTCTCGATATTGGAAATTAAAATCTTATATAAAGAAGCATGCATTGAAGAGATAATAAAATTCATGTTTAATTGTGTAGATTAGAAAGGTAACGAGTTTGTTTACTCATACTATGAATGAGATTTATAACTAATTTGCAGGAAACCCTAAAAAAAAATTTTGCTAGCGACCGATATTCCGGTGGCTAAAACTTAGTGTTATGCCGAATTATTAAATCCATGAAACATATAACTATTTCTGACGTACTAAGATTTATCTCAATTTTTCAATTTCTTCTCTTCTCGTTTTTTCTAATCTTTTATAAAAGAGGAAATTCTCTTAGGAATAAACTTTTGGCTGTATTTTTATTGTCTAAAGCTCTATGTTATATAGATTTTATATTGTTTCGTTTTAGGGTATATTTCATCGATGCATGTCCACATATTTTTCTACTCGGTTACCATTTTGAACTTTTGTTAGGTCCCGCTCTTCTTCTTTATACAAAATCATTTCTAGTCCCTCGATTGAAATTCCGGCCTATAGATTCATTGCACCTTTTGCCATTCATTAGTCATATTATATATTTATCGTCAAAATTTCATCTCCATAGCACAGTATTTAAAAAAAAGCTCCTAATCAATAATAGAATATTTTCTCCTTTAGAATACAGGTTGAATGAAAGTCTTATCTATCTTCATTTTATAATATATGCAGTCATTGCAATTATTATACTCTATAAATATAGATTAAAAGTTAAATCATTTTATTCCACGATAGAAAAAACAAGTTTGATCTGGTTAAATATAATTCTGTTTGGTTTCCTATTCATTTGGTTATTAGCGTTATCGAATACTATATATTGGTGGCCACTTCAATGGGATCTCTTGGTATTGAGTATATTTATCTATGCAAATTTAATTGTATTTTGGGGATTACAACAACCAGAGTTATTCGGTTCTGCCAAAGATGCTGTTGTTGTTCAAAAATATATAAAATCATCATTAAAAGAAAAAGACAAAGATCGATATGTAAATAAAATCAAAAATTTTATGCAAACACAAACACCCTACTTGGATCCAAATATAACACTCACCTCATTTGCCAATCAATTATCCATTTCCCCTCACCATCTCTCACAATTAATCAATGAACGTTTTCAATGTAATTTTTATGATTTTATCAACGAGCATCGAATTGAAGAAGCAAAGCAACTCCTCACTCGGCCTCAATCACATAGAAAAGTAACAGTTTTAGAAATTCTTTACGCCGCGGGTTTCAATTCAAAATCGGTTTTTAATACTGCTTTCAAGAAATATGTTGGCATGACGCCAACCCGTTTCAGAAATCGTACCCAAAATAACTCTACATACAACAAACCCTTTTAATTCGCAAATATTTTTCAATTAGGCAATAGGCGTTTTTAGTCAAGTTTTAAAAATCGCTTTGTAGCATATCAGTCACCTTCTGGCTTTTTTGCAAAAAAAAATAAAAAGATTAGCCACCAACTTACCCTGTTGTGGAATAGAAAGAGCTAGCTGGGAAACAGTCTCTTTCACGGGGCAAGCCTGGGTATAGCAGGCTGCAAAACTCGCAGTTACAATATCATTAAACCCTAGGATACCTCGATATATAAAAGGGTTCGAGATAATCGGCTCGGTCGACTTTATCGAATTATATGGATATAATATCTATGATAATTTGAAGAAAGCAGCAGGAGTGAACCTTGAAAAGTGAAGTTGCCGCAATGTCTCGGCAGTTAAAATTTGGCGTTAGGTATTTATGATATTATGTTAAAAACTACGAAAAAGGAGGTTGACGAAATGAAAATTTTCAAAATACTTGTATTTGTAATATTATTTATAACTTACCAAGTAATGGCGCAAATATCAGAAGGACAACTTATTGAAATAGATATTCCCGCACCATCCCTAGCGAGTAACCTGTTCGAAAACCTAACAGAAAATTCAATTGCAGTTTATTTACCGCCTTCATACAATACATCAAATATAAGATATCCGGTAGTATATTATCTTCCGGGATTTGTTACGGAGCTCGAATGGCTTTTAAACGGCTTTGGTTTTCAAGGTTTTAAACTTAAAGAATCAATGGATGATTTGATTACTCAAGGAAAAATGGAGGAGATGATTGTTGTTATGACAAATGGTCTCAATTTCATGTGGGGAGGTTTTTATGTAAATTCACCTGTCACCGGAAATTGGGAAGATTATGTGGTTAATGATCTTGTAGACTATATTGATGGTCATTACAGAACATTGGCCTGTGATTCCTCAAGAGGAATTACGGGACATTCTATGGGAGGATTCGGCGCTTTAAATATCGCAATGCGCAATCCGGATGTTTTTTGCGCAACTTACGGTTTGTGCCCTGGATTGTTCGACACGAATGGATTATCGGATATGGGTATGCTTTCACCACAGGCGAGAGTCGAGCAATTTCTTTCTAAACAAGAAGAATGGTCGGCAATGGATGAGGATACTGCTATAGTGGCAATTAAAGAATATATCGATTCTCTTAAGTCGGAATGGGATGAGATTACAGTTATTTCCTACGCGTATGGCGCTGCATTTTCCCCAAATCCCGATACAAATCCACCTTACATTTATTATCCGTACTATAAGTCTGGAGAACAAATTCTTTGCGACTCAACACTTCTACAGAATTATGAAAGCGGATTTGGAGGATTAGCCTGGAAAGTCGGACAGTATAAGGAAAATTTATTGAATTTGCGGGGGATTGTAATCGATTATGGAAACTCCGATGAGAATCCATGGATACCACGTGGATGCAATTATTTTTCCCAAATTCTAAATGATAGTGCAATTTCCCATGATTTGCTGAGCTTTAGTGGAGGACATGATAATAGAGTTAGATCCAGGATTGAAAATTCTATAATGCCTTTTTTCTCTGAAATATTAGCATTTGACACACTATATAATTCAATTGGATTAGAAGATGTTCCCTCAGACTATCTTCTTTCCAATAATCCTAATCCCTTTAATCAATCAACTACAATATTTTTTGAAACTCCAAAAAAAACGCTTATAACTTTAGAAATTTATAACACCTTAGGAGAAAAAATAGAAACACTTGTGAACGAGGTTCATATTGCTGGTAAACACAGATTAGATTGGAATGCGAAAGGTTTAGGAAGTGGTATTTATTTGTGTAAATTAAAAGCCGGCGAATACTCAAAAACAAAAAAAATAATATTTCTAAATTAAAGAGCATGTATTATTACGGACAGTAGTTAACCGAAAAAATATACGTGACTAAAATTAGAGACAGCAAAGATGTGAATTTTGTCACATCGCAAATTTATGATTCAATGGAGAATAGAAATAGAAACATTGGTTGACTAAAAACACAGTTTTGTGGAAATGTTTAGGCGACTGAACCACGACTCCCTGAACAATCCCTTTTATTTCGATTTTTCTCCGCTGTTTATCCATATCGCATAAAGATAATTTTTATAGTTACTAAGTCAAGAAGTGATGGAAAGGAAATAAAATTTTTCAGTCTCAAGAATGTTGACTTTTTATAATAAAAACATTAAACTCCTAATATGAAAGGCAATAAGAACTTGGGTGAATATCTTAACAGCCTATACCGAATTTTCTTGATTTTTATTGTAATATTTATAAATGTTGCTGTTCTGGCTTCCGTAAATCAAATTCAATTGAGCGAAGATTTACGAATTACGGAAATAGAAAAAGAAGTTTATGTCGTTACTCATTATTTCCCCTGGCAAGGTAATTCTCTAGTCGTATTCTTATCTGGAAACGATGTAGTTTTCGTTGATACTCCTTACAATAATGAAGCCACAAGAAGAGTTGTTGAGTGGATAAGGAGTGAAAATGGGGAAGCCAATATCATAGAAATCAATACAGGGTTTCACAACGATAATTTGGGAGGGAATGAATATTTGCTGAGTCAAAACATCCCTGTGTACGGTTCCGAATTGACAGCTAAACTGATAGAAAATGGGAGAATATACGAAACAATGGCAGCGGCTTCGGAGATGTTGAAGAAATCGGGGAAAGCAAGTCAAGAATGTCTTGAATCGTATAAAACCCAAAAGTTCGAAGCACCAAATCGTTTATTTGATATTAAAGAAGGGCTTAAACTTAACGTGGGAGAAGAAACAGTAGAGGTTTATTTCCCCGGCGAATCCCATTCTACAGATAATTTAGTGGTATATTTTCATAATAAAAAGATTTTATTCGGCGGGTGTATGGTTAAGTCTCTTGAAAGTAGAGGGCCCGGTTTTACCGGTGATGCGAATATGGAAGAATGGCCCAAATCGGTTGAGAAAGTCTTAAAAAGATACAAAGATGCAAGAATAGTCGTTCCCGGTCATGGAAATTGGGGAGACACAAAATTGTTAAGGCATACTATTGACCTTTTAGTAAATTATAATAAAACAAATTAAAAAGGTTAAACCAAAGATGATAAAAAAAATAGTTATTATTTTTTTAATATTCTTAATTAAACAACTATCTGCTCAGGATACTTTATATTTAGACAGCACTGCAACGATTGAAGAAAGGGTAGAAGACCTGTTGAGCAGGATGACATTAGATGAGAAAGTGGGGCAAATGATTCAGGGAGAAAGATCATCTTCCAATATCTTAAATAATATATCAACATATTATTTAGGTTCTGTACTAAGTGGAGGCGGCTCGACGCCATCACCAAACACTCCGGTGAGCTGGGCAGATATGTATGATAGCTTTCAGGAGGCGGCAATGTCGACTCGTCTCGGCATACCTATAGTCTATGGAATCGATGCGGTGCACGGTCATAACAACGCTTACGGCGCGGTAATATTTCCTCATAACATAGGATTAGGGTGTACTCGTGATTCTATCCTGGCTGAAGAAATAGGAAGAATTACGGCAATGGAAGTATCCGCGACCGGTTTGAACTGGACATTCGGTCCCTGTATCGCCGTTGCAAGAAATGAACGTTGGGGCAGAACGTATGAAAGTTTCGGTGAAACACCGCAGTTGGCTGAAATGATGGGCTCCGCAATAATTAGAGGTTTCCAGGGAGATACAATAGCCCGGCGTTCCAGTATTTTAGCCTGTGCGAAACACTATGTTGCGGACGGCGGAACAACTGACGGAGATGACCAGGGAAACGCACAAATAGATGAAGAAACCTTACGGGCTATTCATTTACCCGGTTATATTAAAGCAGTTGAGAATAACGTTGGGTCTGTTATGATTTCGTTCAGCAGTTGGAATGGAATTAAATGCCATGGAAGCTATTATTTAATAGATACTCTTCTAAAGGAAGAGTTAGGATTTGAAGGTTTTGTTATATCCGATTGGAACGGAATAGATCAATTAAGCGGTTCTCTCGCGGATAAAATTGAAACGGCTATAAACGCCGGAATAGATATGACTATGACTCCCTTTGACTATATTCAGTTTTATACCACATTAAAAGACCTCGTCGAAGAGGGAGATGTTAGTGAAGATAGAATAAACGACGCGGTAAGGCGTATTTTACGAACAAAATTTAAAATGGGATTATTTGAAAGACCTTATGCCGATAGAAGTCTTTTAGATTCGCTTGGAACCGAAGCCCATAGAGCAGTCGCGCGGGAGGCAGTTCGTAAATCTTTGGTTTTATTGAAAAAAAAGGATGGGATATTACCTCTATCTAAAGAAAACATAAATATTTTTCTCGCGGGAGAACATGCCGACAATCTTGGATATCAATGCGGAGGCTGGACAATGAGCTGGCAGGGTGGTAGTGGTGATATCACCATAGGAACCACAATTCTGGAAGCCATACAAGAAGAAGCGCCCAGCGCAACAATTGACTATTCAAGCGAAGGAGCGTTAAGTGATACAACAGCCGATGTCGCTGTTGTGGTTATTGGCGAAACGCCTTATGCCGAAGGGTACGGCGATAGAAATGATTTACATTTATCGATATCAACAACCAACTTAATCAGAAATATTAAAAACGCCGGTTTACCCGTTATTGTTATCTTGATTTCAGGAAGGCCACTAATAATTGAATCTATTATTCCATATTCTGATGCTATTATAGCAGCCTGGCTGCCGGGAACCCAAGGAAGGGGAATAACGGATGTATTATTTGGTGATTACAATCCAGCCGGACTCCTGTCGCATAGTTGGCCGGCAGAAATGGAAGATATACCTATTAATTTTGGTGATAGTGTATATGAACCATTATTTGAATATGGATATGGAATTACCGACTTATCCGATTCTCCTGTTGGATCCGCTCCTGTTTTTTATTCTGCTGCGGTTGATTCAAATGGAGTCGAAATTCATGCGGCTTTTAATAAAAATATGCTTAAACCAGTCAGCGGCTATTCGGATTTCGTTATAAATCAGAATAGCTCAAATAATATTTCTATAGAGAATATCAAAGTCCATTCTAATGATTCCACTGCACTTAAATTACAGTTTACAGAAACTATGGAAAAAGGAGACGAAATAACAATTGCTTATTCAGGTGAATTGGTTTTTTCAGAAGACGGAGGACAATTAGAACCTTTCGGACCGGAAAAAGTTTATAACAGGTTAGATGAAGAAAGCGGAATCACCAACGAAGAAAAAACCGAATTCGCATATAAGGTAAAACAAAATCATCCGAATCCTTTTAATGCTGTAACTTATATTGAATTTAAAATACCTAAAAGAGAAAATGTTTCACTCGGCATCTATAATGTTTCAGGTCAAGAAGTAGAAACACTTGTCAATGAAGAACTCAATGCCGGAAAATATATATACAAGTGGAATGCCACCAAATATCCCAGCGGTATATATTTTTATCGATTTAAAACACCTGAGCTCGAATCTTTGGGAAAAATGATATTACTGAAGTAGATTTTTTAAGAAACATTAAACGAAAAATACAATGACACGCAGCAGTTAAGGAAGAAAAATCTTGGCTTTATGATGAAATTATTTAATTTTAGAGAAGCAATAACAATACAAAGGAGGCATTATGAAACATAGAGTATGTTTACTTATTTTTTTATCAAGCATTATTTTATTTGTCGCATGCGCAGGTAAAATATCTAAAAAAGATACAAATGTGAACACAGGCTTTGTCGAATGTACAGGTAAAATATCCGGAAAAATCACAGAAGTAAACACAGGCAAAGCTCTACCTTATGTAAACGTTTTAATCTTAGGAGAAAATTTAGGCGCTGTAACTGACACAAATGGATTATATACTATTTCAAATGTTCCACCTGGAAGTTATTCTATGCAAGCCAGGCAGATGGGGTATAAAAGTGTTACTGTAATCGATGTTATCGTTGTAGCCGATTCGACGACAACAATCAATTTTGAATTATCTCCTGTGATAATTAAAGGAGGAGTAAAACTTGGCCCGAAGTGAGAGATTATTAACAAAGATTTGCATTAATCTGTCATTCCTGCATGCCTAACAGCATTCGCGGAATTTCCCATGGTTTTACGTAACCCGGAATTTAAAGATAAATCAAAATTATTTGGAGGTTGAATATAATGAAAAAGTTGTTTTTGTCTCTATTGCTTTTAAGCGTATCACTTTTTGCAGATCGTGGTTCTATTCCGTTTGACCCCGACGTAAGAATCTTCGAACCCACACAGAGAGCAATGATTGCCTGGAACGGAACAGAAGAAATACTTCTTCTGTCCACAGACATGAAAGCTTCCGATTCCACCGAAGTCCTGGAGGTTCTGCCTTTACCCGCCGAACCTGCTGTAAAAAAAGGGGACATAGAAGTTTTCAGAAAAGCCACACATCTTATAAACAAAAAGATACGAGAACAGAATCTGCTCGTATCAAAACGAAACGGAGGGAAAGAAAGAACGAGCGAACCGGCAGGAGAAATTACCTTTCATAAAAAGATTGGAGCGCATGACAT
>CAZRYJ010000068.1:0-10193 GCA_964604245.1 uncultured bacterium
CTTTCTTTAAATATTCTTCTATTTTTTTTGCGATGCCTTCGCCAACACCTTCTATATCTGTAAGGTTTCCTTCTTTGTAAACTTTTTCAATGTTTTCGGATAAGTCTTTTATTGCTCTTGCTGCTCTTCTGTAAGCACGGATTTTGAAAAACGCCCCCCCCGACAAATCTAAACCATCGGCAATTTTGAACAACAAATCTGCGACTTCATGATTTCTCATTTAATAATATTATAAAAGTTCTTTAGGTAAAAGTCAAGCGGGGAAATAGCTGTGAATGCATAAAGAAAGAAATATTAAACCACAAAACACACAAAAGACACGAATTTTTTTTGTGATTTTTTAAAACCAAACCCACAAAACCACGATGTTCTCACACAAAGACACAAAGAACACTAAGAATTCATTTTTTCTAAATCCTATATACGAAATCCTAATCCCCACAATTAGCACGCAGATAAACGTAGATTTAAAATGAGTTTTTATTATTTTTTAACCCGAAACTATATTTCACTTAGAATAATCTTCTTAAAGTTTTGACATTTAATGAATCGTAATTATAGATAATTAGATCGGATTTAGTTAAATCCTGATTCCCGCTGTTTGGGTTTTTGAAACCGACGCATTTCATCCCGGCGGTTTTTGCTGCTTGTACGCCATTTTTTGAATCTTCTATTACAATGCAGTCGGATGGTTTCGCGTTAAGACATTTTGCGGCTTTAAGGAAGATGTCGGGCGCGGGTTTGCCTTTCTTAATTTTTTCTCCTCCAACAATCGATGAGAAATAGTCGCGGATGCCGAGCTTGTTTGTTACTAACTCTATTACTTCGGTTGGGGAGGAAGAGGCTATTCCTATTTTGATATTCTCGCTTTTGATTTTGGAAAGTAAATTTGTAATCCCGTTTATTTCTTCAATTTCTTCATTTTTAATATATTCTATATTTCCGCTGACCTGCATATTTACAAGTTCCGGAACCCCTTGAGGTAAATTGTATCGGTTTTTTATTGTAGTCCACATATCTTTATGAGTGGTTCCGATGAAACTAAGATATTCGTCTTCGCTTAAATTTATTCCTAAATTTGCGAAGATTTTCTCGTTAACGATTAGGTGAAATGGTTCGCTATCTATAAGAACTCCGTCCATATCAAAAATTACAGCTCTTAACATTAATTGCCTCGGAATGTAACTTATTCATTTTTCGTAAAACTTCAAGAGCCTGTTTTACTTTTTTAAATTAGCCACTAAGTCACCAAGGCACTAAGAAAACAACTAAAATTTACTTTTTGTTTTTTAAAGACTCCACACATCCCATTTTTTAACAACAAATAGCACGAATGACACAAATGAGTTTACAATAGTCTTGTTTCTGAAAAAATATTTTTTTTATTCGTGTTATTTGTGTTATTTGTTGTTGCTCTTTGCTTTGGCGGGTAGGGGGTTTTTAAAGCAATAAATTATAATTCTTTGTTGTTTCTCTATGTTCTCCGTGCCTCCGTGTGATGATGTTTTATATTCGACAAAATTGTCGAATATTACAAGATTGTCGAAGAGTCATCTTTCTAAGGCGAAAAAGCAAAACACAGGATATTGATTACATCTTCTTGGTAATCAATGGTATATATGTATTATGGTTTCTGGTCGAAGGTTAGAATGTAAAGTGGAACGGAAATTGTAATTAATATAATCGGAGTTAAAAATGAGAGGTTTAAAAATGATAAAGGTTGAAATTGTAAAAGAAAAGGTTAAAATAAAAAAGGAGGCAAAAATGAAAAAGCCGTTAACCTTACTTATGTTGATTGTACCGTTGTTCATCTTAGCGCAGACGGATACGGGTGTTACCGATGAAGAAGTTATTGTTGAGGGTGAAGTTGTTGAGGTGGAGGAAGTCTTACCGCCTTATGGTGAAGTGAATATCGTTCAGGCAAAGATTAGATTGCAGAATAAGGAAATGACGCAGGCGCATCTTGGTCCCGCGTGGTTTTTGGATGAAGATATTGAGGTGGGGGATAAGTTAAAGCTTCAGGGAACTCTCAAAGAAAACAAGCTGAAAGTGAGAGTAATGGAGAGGAATACCCATAAATATAATATTAGAAATGAGAACGGCGAACCTTTATGGATAAGAACAAAATTGCAGGAAAAGAAATGTATATATAATCCTATTAAAGAGAAAACCATGAAGGGTAAAATCGAAGAGTTATACCTGACAGGGGGAACGCTTAATTTCGAAGCTCAGGTGCGAATTAGAGAGAATGAGAGGGTGAAAGTTCAACTGGGTCCCGAGTGGTTTCTCAGAAACAGAGTTAGAGTCGGTGATGAGATAGAAGTAAGAGGCTCTGATGTTGATTTTGATGGCGCACGTATGTTGCTTGTTCGCGAGATGAGAAATCTCAGAAATAAAGAAGAAGTAACCCTTAGAAACAGACAGGGATTTCCGCAGTGGGCAGGCAAAGAAGGAGAACAACTGCGTCAGAGAATGCAAAATCAGAAAAGAGACGGAAGTCGTACAGGGGAAATGCAGCAGGAAAGATTAAGAGAAGAGAGAGAGCAGGGCAGAGGTAGATAATAATGAGTCTTAAGATTCATGGGATGGTTGGAGGGGCAATTATATTGCTCCTCCCCCTTCTTTTATTATCAAATGGTTATGGTGGTGTTTCGGTATCTAATTCGTATACCGATAATATATATTTCATAGGGGAAATTGAGAAAGGGGGTAACAGATCTGATGTTTCTCCTTTTTTCAGCTATTCCGGATTGTTGGATATAGATTATTCGGGAAATATGTCTATAATTGACTTCGATGAGGAAGATATCTTTTTCGGTAATAGAATAGCTATTCAAAAAATTTTTAATCTTCCCGGTCTTGGCAACAGAAATTATCTGTATCTGGATGGTTACAGTTTTACCCCCCTTACTTACCAGAATTATGGATTGAACGAGTTATATGCGGGTGATTCCTTATCTTTGTATATAGCCGGATTTTTGTTGTCCGCGGGAATGAAGGTTGGTTATGTTGCTTTTGATTCCCAATTTATGGAAGACTATATTAGACCGGAAATAAAAACTCATATATCGATTCCGATGCCTTACTTTTATCTTATTCCCGGTATTGATGCAGGTTTGATGTTATATGAGAATGAAAGGTTGCCTTATTATAACATTTCCCTTTCTTTTGATTTCCCGCTTACGGGTGACTTTACTTTGTGTGTTTCGGGTTCTTACTCCAGTTTATCGGAGCCCAAAAATAATTACCCTATCTCGGATTCACTTCTTTTAGACCCGTTTTTCGAGAAGGAGGGTATAGCAAGAAATACAAATCTGAATTTCTCAATAGAAAAAACTTTTGTCAAGTATAAATCTTTTCTCAATTTATATTTGACACTCTTCGAAAAGGATTTCTTTGAGATAGGAGATATCCTACGGAATGATTCGGGAGTTTTTTTAAGTTTACAATATACAAAAATAATTAATAATAACTTATCATTCTTTCTTGGTGTGAATTCGGATCTGAGTAACTCTACGATAGAAAATTTGAGTTATACAAAAAACAGCATTGGTGGAGGAATCCAATTGATTTTCTGAAAAAATTTGTTAGATTACTATAATGAAATCCAAATCATTAATACTGTTTTCTATATTTGTTGTCATAGGAATTCTGGCTTTTCTTACAGTCAAAATAACTAACAAGAATATTGAGCGTATATATAAAAACGGTTCCCGGACAACTTTTCAGTTGTTATCGGAGATTGCGGATAATTATGTTAGAAGAGATATAGAGCTTAAAAGAATAGAAATTAACAATCTAAAGGACAGAGGAAATAATCTTCTTCAAGATTACCTCGAAAACAGTAACGTTCCCTTAAATACCGACCTTGATGGTATTTGGATTTTTGGGGATTCTCTTATAAGAGGATTGACCGGATTTCCTGGGCTCGAAGAAATTATTCTGGATTTTTACGATAATGAATTGAAAGAGAAGGATTACGGGACCCTAATAAATATAGAGGGCAAGCCGTTTTATCTGGTTAATGTGCTTAGTTCGGATTACAATATTCTCCTTTTATCTAAGAGTACTTATGGTGAGGCAGGCGGAATTACACGGGTTCTCGATTCTCTTGTGATTTCATCGAACCTGGTCTATTTCTCAATTCTTGACGAGAATGAATCTCCTATTGTCTACAGTTCTCTCTATGAAGGTTTCCTGCCAATTGAAGGGGAAGGAAGTCATATTATTACAACTCCCCGGGGTAAAATATTTCAGCTTGAAGAAAAAACCCCCGGAGGCAGCATCATAGCCGGATTTTCTATGGAACCCCTCGAGCGTATTATTATATTAAACGATTTGTTTCTTATAATTGCTGTGGCTGGTTTTGCAGTTTTTCTGGGTTTTCTTTTGTATAATCTATCGAAGTCCGATAGATATAGAATAGATAAAGAAAGAGAGATTCGTCACCTTGAAGAAATTGGAGCTCTGTCTTCGGGCTTTTCCCATGAAATCAGGAATTCACTTAACACCCTTTCGCTGCTTGCCCGTAACATGAAAGGAGAGCAAGGTGGAATTCTTAAAGAGGAAGTAAAAAGAATGAATCTTGTCATGGATTCTATTAAATTATTGATATTATCTGAAATCGATAAAAAAACTATCGATGTTGACAATACGATTGGAGAATCCATATCGCTGGTTGATAATAGAAATAATTCTGTGGAGATAAAATTAGAGTCTGTAACCGATTTAAAAATATGGGGAAATCGTCCCTTGTTGGTATCCGCGTTTTCAAACATCATTAAAAACGCAGTTGAAGCGGATGCTAATAAGATAAGAATATTGGTAAGAAAAGCTGGAAGTGTGATAAGAATTTTAATTATAGATAACGGAAAAGGAATAGAAAGAGATAAAACAACCAGGGTTTTTGAACCCTTTTATTCAAATAAGAGACAAAGTGGACTGGGCTTGTATTTAGCCCGTAAGATTATCGAATATCATGGTGGAAGTATAAAGCTTGAGAGCGGCAAAGAGACGAAGGTAGATATACTTTTGCCTATAAAGGATTAATTTGAATATTTTAATCGTCGAGGATGAGGCAAATCAAAGAAAATTATTAAAAAATATACTTACAAAAGAAGGGTATAGGGTTGAAGAGGCAGGCAGTGGGGAAGAGGGTGTCGGGCTGTTTTTCGGTGGAAATTTCGATCTGGTTCTTCTTGACAGAAGGTTGCCCGATAAAACGGGTATTGAAGTTTTAAAAGATATAAAGAAAATAAATCCCATTATTCCAATTATAATTATTACTGCCTTTGCGAATGTCGACAATGCCGTGGAAGCTATGAAGAAAGGAGCTTTTCATTATTTGACGAAACCTATTGATCCGGATGAGCTGACACTGATTATAAAAAAGGCGTTCGATAATCTCAATTTAAAGAGAGAGAATATAGAATTAAGAGAATCTTTAAAAGAAAAATTTCAATATGATAAAATTATCTATAATTCGGGGGTTATGGAAAATATGATGTCCCTTATTTTCAGGGCATCCAAGAGTGATGCAAATGCTTTGGTAACGGGAGAGAGCGGTACCGGGAAGGAACTTATTGCCGGTGCCATACATAATCTTTCGAATCGGAATGAAAAGCTTTTTGTTACCGCACATATCGCATCTCTTGCAGAGACACTTGTGGAATCGGAATTATTCGGACATGAAAAAGGGTCTTTTACCGGAGCCGATAAAAGAAGAATAGGTAAATTCGAGTTTGCATCAGGTGGCACAATATTTCTCGATGAGATAGGAGAATTGCCTAAAAGTATCCAGGTGAAATTGTTAAGAGTAATAGAAGAGAAAAAAATAATTAGAATAGGTTCTAACGAGGAGATTCCTATAGATTTAAGATTGATTTGTGCAACCAATCGGGATATCGAAAAAGAAGTGGAGAAGGAGAATTTCAGAGAAGATTTATACTATAGGTTGAACGTAATAAGAATACATATCCCACCTCTTAGAAACAGAAAAGAAGATATTCCTTTACTTGTATCTCATTTTATAAGGAATCAAGCGAAGAAAGAGGGAAAAAAGATTAAAGGAATTACCGATGAGGCACTTAAGAAACTTCTTAAGTATGATTTTCCCGGTAATGTGAGGGAGCTTGAAAACATAATTAAAAGGGCTATTGTTTTTTCCAGAAGTGATTATCTTACCGATGCAGATATTCCCGTATCTGTTGGTAAAAAAATAAAATACGGTGGTAAGTTAAAAGACACGGTTGACAGTATTGAGAAGACGATGATAACGGAAGCGTTAAAGAAACATGACTGGAACCAGAGTAAAGCTGCAAAAGAGTTAGGTATTTCCGAACGAACAATAAGATATAAAATAGAGAAATATAAGATTAAAAATCAATAAGAAAAAACTAATTTAACCACAGAGAACACAGAGTTTTTAATTTTATTTTCCTACTCAACTACTTAACGACTCAACTACTTAACCAATCCGAAGGATTTGTTAGTTCCATCTCTTCCTAACCGTTTCTCTTTGTATATCCTTTAGTGTATCTCTTGCTATCCATTTGGAAGATTTGCAGTCCATTTTTTCCAATTCTTTTGCGAATTTTATTACTTCTTCGTTCAAATTTTTGTTCTTTTTGCCGATGTTTCTGAGTGCCCAGCTCACGGCTTTTTTGACATAATTCCGCTCATCCATTGCTCCGTTTTTTATTATTGGAAAGAATTTTATAAATTCGCCATCCGACATTTCTTTATAGTATACGGCAACGCAGGCGATCAATGAAAATGCCGCTCGCCTGATGAATTCTTCTTCTCTTTTAGACCATTCTTTTATTTTTTTTCCTGCAAACGGCATTTTTCTGAAGAGATTCATACAAACCTGGTCGCAGACATCCCAGGAATTAAAATCAACTACCCATTTTTCGGCTTGTTCTTCCGTAAGTTTATCCTCTTCCCCAATCATGGAGGCTAAAATTTTTGTTTCATCAATCCCTTTTGCCCATAACTGCGAAGCAAGTTTATGGTTTTTGCCTATCTCTTTTGCAAGTTTTCTTAAATCCGGTATGGAAACTCCCAGTCGATTAGTCGTACTGATTCCGTAACGAGCCATTCCTTCTAAATTGTCAGGATTGGCTTTACTTTTTAATTTTGAAACTATATCATCTACTGAATATTTTATATTTGAGCTTTTCATATTATAACTGATTAACGTCAGTCGGTTCTATAAATCCATTGATCGGCAGCCCGCAGCAGATATGTATTATTTTTTTCGTCAACAACTCTTACTATCACTTCTACCTGAATTTGAGGTCCCCATTTTGGTCCTTCTCTGGCGACTTTTTCAAGTTGATGCTCCCTGTTAGGGTTCTTTGGCCGGTCTTCTCCTGAGAATTCCGTTTCCCACAGGAGTTCATCATTTATGACCCACAGCCTATCGGCATCAATCGAAGATGGGAATGTAAGTGAATCGATTGCTGTAACCCATATTAAAGCAATAAGAGGTTGTCCGTCAGGCGGACTGATAAGCATAAAATCACGCCATAAATAGGTTTCTATTGTATATTCTCTACCATCGATTTCAATCTGTTCGGGTGCGGCTAATAAATCCTGAATCGAAGACCCTGATGATTCAAAAAGTTTACAGCCTGGTATTAGAATACAGATTACCACTGCAAATGTTATTAATTTTTTTAAATACATGGTAACCTCCTTTTAAAGAGATTTTTATCCCTGAATTTTGTATAGTGTTTTACTGTTTTTGGCACTTAACGTTATTTATTATTAAAAACTCTTGATCTATGGGGAATTTAACTTTATTTTGCGATATTATCTCAAAACCGCTTTCTTCGTGTTCCCACCCTCCGAAAAGATATTCCATTAATTGTTCTTTTTTTAACTTTTTTATTATTAAAATATAATTACTGTCTGCAGTAGCCCAGGTACCTGCGAGTTCTAATATATATTCTTCATTTCCGTGCATTTCAAGAACAGCAGTTTTTAATTCGAATTTGTTATTATCGTATAATGCCATATCAACTGCCGCAAAATCGTTAGCTAAGGATTTAAAATGAACTTTTATGTTACTTTTGTTTGCGTTTTTTGAAGCGTAGGATATTATTAAAACGGATAATAGAATTAGATAAAATTCAACAATTTTCATACAATCTCCATGATAATAATATTATAAATAGTGTAGATAAAAAGTGCAAGAGTTATATCTTGGTTTTTTCCTAATACCTAAGACCCGAGACTTAATACCTGGTATTTACGCAAACGGATTATATCCGGGTTTTTTTTGAAGTTTGTCAAGTCTAACTAAAATTTCATTCTTATAAACTGTTTCCGCCCATTCTTCGGGAGCTATCTCCTGAATATCTATAGAGACATGTTCTTCCGCTGTATTGGCAATGTTAACTACGGATTGAGTTATAGCTTTTGCAAGTTTACACTTTTGTTCCGCAGTTCGCCCCGGGTACATTTTAATTATTACATGAGGCATTTGGTACTCCTTTTTTACGGTGTAATTTCTTTATCAAATTTCCAAAAATATATCAATCTTGAACCTTTACTGAACTCATGCCCTGTTTTTGGTATTTCTATAATTTTTTCGGGTTTTATATTTAAAGTCCAATCTCCAATGAGTTCTTTATCAATATTTCTATGTGCTCTATGCGTTGATTTTTCTTTTCCGCCCTCCCATAAATATGGAAAACTTAATATTGCCATTATTGATGTTCTTGCAGCTTCTCTGAAAGCTCTGCTTTGTTTATTATCCAGATGTTCCCAAACCTGTAAAGCTATAAGTAAATCATATTCTTTATCTTTTATCGGCCATGGCTTTATAGTTATATCGTGGATAATTACTTTTCCATGATATTCATTAGGTTTGCCGAAATGATCATCTTGTGGATTTAGTAAAATATCAGAATCCTTCACGATAGGAAGTAATCCGGGCCCTATTTCAAGTACAGATTTTATGTTTTCATTTTTTATTATCTTGATAACTTCTTTGAAATATTTCCATCTACCTTTATAGTAGTTACCCATTGAACTATTTAGTAGAGATTTAAAATCATTATAAGTCATTAAATTCATTGTTATTTTAAATTCTTAATTACATTGCATTTTGCCTGACTCGTTTATATGCTAGGGTAAGATATACTAACATACTGCTTGGTTTAATTAGATTTCTTTTCGAAAAAAGTATGTCCCGTACTTTTCATTTCTACTGAGTAAAGCGAAGTTCTTGCTGTAACATAGAGTGTCTTCATATCGAGTCCGCCGAATGTCACATTCGCGGGTTGTTCCGGGAATTTTATAATCCCTAAAAGTTCACCGGTGGGATTAAATACCTGAATTCCGAGTTCCGAAGTTATGTACAGGTTTCCTTTTGTGTCTATGGTGAGTCCGTCTCCTCCGGAGTTGTTCTTTCCTGTTGGTTGAGTAAGTAGACAAAAAACTCGTTCCTCTCCCAATTTGCCCGGAGCAAAAACGGTATAAGCCCACATATCTTTTTGCATGGTAGGTATTACATAGAGTGTCTTCTCATCCGGCGATAATATTATTCCGTTAGGGGATTTTAGATTATATATAATTCGTGTTACTTTACCATCTACACTCCTATAATAGACTGCTTCTTTTCCCTGAGGTAAAGGTTGGGGTGCGTTAAATAGGGGATCGGTAAAGTAAGTACCTCCCGTTTTATCGACAACAAGGTCATTTGGCGCATTAAAACGATTTCCTTTATATTTATCTGTTAGGATTGTTGCTTTTTTTGTCTCGATATCTATGGAGACCAGCTGCCCGTCCATCTGGCAGGCAATAAGTTTATCTTTACTTTTAAACATCAGACCGTTAGCGTGAGCTGAAGGTTCGAAGAACGTAGAAATTTCTTCGTCTTTATTCATTTTATAAATTTTATTCGCGGATACATCGGTAAAGTATAGATTTCCCCGCGTATCCGCGGCAGGTCCTTCGGTAAACTGAAAATCACCTTGAATTTTTTTGATAGAATTAACTGGACCTATTCCGGGTATATATGATTTATCTTTGGCTGTGCAGAATATAGTTAATATTATTACGAGTGAAATAAAAATTAATTTTTTTATTCTAAACTCCTTTTTTAAATGTATAACGGAAATAAAGCTTCATGTCAAGTAGTCAATTTGCCAAACAATTAACCGCAGATTTCACCCTGGTACAGT
>CAZRYJ010000069.1:0-10143 GCA_964604245.1 uncultured bacterium
AGGAAATAGTAAAATTTATCCCTGATAAGCCCGAAGTGCTTCCAGAAATCTCTAGCCCACGCTAAGAAAAGTTCATCGTAATCGGTTAGCTCATCTGTGTTTATTTCTTTTCGGGACTGGATCTCGAATTCTTCCATCGCGCTTAGAATTTTTCTCCCCCAGTGAATATAGTTATTGAAGGAGCCGGTTAGTTTCATAAGAGGACTTTTTTCATCAGGTGAGCTTTCTATAATTGCTCTGTACATCAGATAAATAAGGTCGAAGTCTCCCTTTGGTATTCGCTCATCCCGCAAAGTTGCGAAGAGGTACTGCATCCATCCGTCAATAGAGAACCGCACGGGTGGTATGAACGCGCCGGGGATTTTTTTCTTTAATGATTCAAGAAAGAAATGTGAAGGTCTGATCCCCGGAAAAACTACACAGATAGAAGAAAAATCGGCTGTGTCGTGATTCTCGCAGACGTAATCGCTTAAAGATTCAATAAAGTTTTCCGAAAAGGGAATTTTCAGCAGTTTACTCAAATCTTATGACCTCCCCGGAATTAAGGTTTACTATGTATGTATTAATGTTTTTATCGGGGAAATATTCCGTTAAAACTTCTTTATAACTTTTGAGCTGTTTTTTCCAGGTGGATGAGGGTTCTTCTCCCGATTTGAAATCGATAATTTGAACTTCGCCTGTTTTAAAAACCACTCTGTCGAGTCTATATAACTTGCCGTCTCCTGAAATTATTTCTTTTTCTCTAAAGGCCTTAACGGCTGGTGAGAACCATTCTTTTATTTCCTCTTTTTTAAATATTTCTTCTATAGTTGTTTTTACTTTTTCTCGGAAAAGTTCTCTTTCTCCGGGGAAAGCAAATTCGTTTAATGCCCGGTTTATTATAGAATCGATGTTTTCAAGATCGTTTGAATTTTTTATGTAGAACAGGACTTTATGAAGAATCTCTCCCGTTTTACGGGATTCGTTGATTTTATTATTCATTAAAACGTATATATCGTTTTTTTTCATCAACAATCTCGAAGAAGCCTTTTCTACGCTTTCCCTGTCTTCTATTTTCATTTGTAAATATTTTAAAGGTAAGCCGCCTTTTGTATTTTTATCCGTTACTTTTTGCCCTGGTTTTCCTCTCTGGTATGAGTCTCCCGTGAGGTGCCCTATAAGTATTTCTTCCCACAGATCCGAATAATTTTGAGGTTTTTTATCGGGTAAGAAAACATGGAGTTCATATATTGCTCTGCTCAGAGCCACGTAGAGGTTGTTGGTTTCTTCGAAAGTTTCGTTTTGTTCTTTTTCTATGATTTTTCTTTTAATTTTTTCTTTCATTTCTTCGTTGTCTTCAGGAAGAATATCGCTTTTGATTTTGATGATTCTTTTAATTCCGTTATATTCTATAACGACTTCGTTTTTATCCCTGTCTATCGGTATATAAATAAAGGGCAGGATAACGACAGGGAATTCCAGACCTTTTGCGGAATGAATGGTCATTATTCTTATGGCTTCCCTTGACTCGGGCAGGAGGATCGACGGGGGGTTTTCATAATTCTGCTGTCTTTCCCACTCGAGCAGCATTCCTTCTATGGATGTTATCGATTTTTCTTCCAGGTTATGTACGAATTCGAGGAAAGATTCCAGAAAGCTCTCAGAGCCCTCACAATTTTCGGGTATCTTAAAGACCCTTATTATATCGCTTGTAATATCATAAACAGGCAGGAATCCCGCATGGGTAAAGAACGTTTCTATATAATTTATCCAGATTTCCGGGAATCTTTTTTTGAACTGTATATAATAGGGGATATCGGATACACAATCTTCCGCAAAATTTCTTATATCTTTTTCGTTTAATCCTGTTTGTTTGCCGAAGAATGGACTTAAAACTAAGCCCAGAAAAGAGGTGTTATCAAGAGGATGCGCAAGGAATTTTAAAGCGGAGAGTATTCCTTTTACTGCCGGGTTGCTTGAAAGGTAGAGTGTTTCACCGGAGACAACGGGATAACCCCTTTCGCACAGGTACTGCGTTATTTCTTTTGCCTCCGCGTTACGCCGTACAAGAATTGCTATATCTCCTTTCTCGTATCCCCGGGAGAGTACCTCATCGATTGTTTTTTTTAGTTGGTTATTCGCGGAGAGAATAATATCTTCTATATTTTTACTTTCCGGGTGAATTTTTTTTATTGAGACAAAACCTTCCGGAGTTTTTTTCTGTTTTGTTTCGGGGATTTTCTGTTTTACCGTATCCGTATAAAAACCACTCTTCTTTCCCATTCTTTCCTTAATTTTCTCCGGTAGGCAAGAGAAAACTTCTCCCAGGAAATCGACTATCGCCGGGGTGCTCCGGTAGTTTTTATCGATATACTCGGAGTTTTTTTCATCCGTACCAATGGAAGCAAATATATCCATAGGGATACCGAAGAGTTGTACGTCTCCTCCTCTCCACTGGTATATTGCCTGTTTCGGGTCGCCGACGTAAAAGAAGGAGCCCCCTTCGGAAAGAGCGTTGTCGATTAAGGGGACAAGGTTTTGCCACTGGTTTTTGCTTGTATCCTGAAATTCATCGACGAGATAATGAAGAAACTTTTCTCCTATTCTGTAAAATATAAAAGGTATGCTGAACTCATCGAACAGTATTTTTAGTTCTTTGTTAATATTTTCTATGAATCTTACCTTCTGTTTTTCTCGGATATTCTTTAATGTTTCGTTGTAAATCTGGTAAATATCTATCTGGTAATTATGTTCTCTTATTAAACTGTGCTGGTAATAATCAAAGACATATTTTTTAAGCTCGCTGAACAGCCGGGTGAATTCTTCTGGGTCGTCTTTAAAGCTTTTTGTCAGAGCTCCTTCCGAGTTTTTTTTCATGTAAGAGCTTTCAAGAAGTTTATCTATGTTGCGTGTATTTACCGCTTTATCGAGCGCGGCCAAAAACCGGCTGTGAATACCGCTTCTGAGCCTCGAGTACTCGAGGATTTCTTCCGCGAGGCCAATGGATTTATTAAAAGAGATGGCGATATCTTTATCGAGGCTGGCAAGGTCCTCCGGTGCTTTTTCGAAAAATACATTTTCATTCACCTCATATTTCTCGAGGCGGTCCATTCCTTTCCTTAAAAGCCCGTGGAAGTTCCAGCTTATCTTTCCTCCTGTTTCTATTCTATTTATGATGAAATCACTTAATTTCTTTCGCAGGATTTTATTTTCTTCGACTGATTGTATTATTAATGAAGTGGCAAAATCTTTATAGTAATTCGAATCCATAATAAGCTGGGATTCCGGAGTTATGCCGAGCTCAATAGAGAAAGCTTTGACGAGTGAATTAACGAAAGAATCTATGGTCCTGACGGAGAAATCGCTGTAATTATCAAGAATGAAATCTATTAAATCCCGGGAGTGTATATTCTCATCTGTTAGGGCTTCTTCTTTTAGTAACCCGAGAATTCGTTCTTTCATTTCCGTTGCAGCCTTATTGGTGAAAGTTATTGCGAGAGATTTTTTTAGATTTTGATTGTTCTCTTTAAGTAAATTTTTGTACCGTGTGGAAAGGCGGTATGTTTTACCTCCTCCCGCTGAGGAAAGGAGACTTATTAATCTATGATTTTCGTTCATTTGATTTAAGGATAAAATCCGAGAGGGAAATGTCAAGAGCTTCGTTTTGTAAATATATTTTAGCGGAGTTTTACTTGACAAAATTTTGTTTTATTTTATTCTTGATTTGTTTCTTTTAAAAAAAGGAGGTTGTTTTGTTATATAAAAATATCAGAATGTATTTCTCGGGATTTGTTCTTTGTTTAGTATTTTTATTTACTCATTCTCTTTATGCCGATTGGGCGACCGCGACTGTTCCTACCGGGAGTGTTCCCTATGCGGTGTGCATAAATCCCATTACGAACAAGATTTATGTTACAAATGTGTATAGTAATTTTGTAACTGTGATAGACGGTGCGACGAATGATACAGCTATTGTTAATGTCGGAAGTGAGCCTTACGCAATTTGCGTTAATCCCAATACGAACAAGATTTATGTCCCGAATAATCAGAGTAATAATGTGACTGTTATAGATGGAGAGACGAATACTACGAATAATGTAAATGCCGGAGGTCATCCCGGTGCGATATGCGTAAATCCCGCTACGAACAAGATTTATGTAGCAAATGCAAGTAGCGATAATGTAACAGTGATAGACGGACAGACGGATAGTACAACAACCATTGGTGTTGGTGCCGGAAGTTTCCCATACGCGATATGTGTAAATCCAAACACAAACAAGATTTATGTAGCAGCCTACGGAATTGACAGAGTGACAATTATAGATGGGGCAACAAATGATACAACCAGTGTTGCTGCCGGAGATGTTCCCAAGTCGATATGCGTTAACCCGAATACCAACAAAATTTATGTTGCAAATCAAAATACTCATAATGTTACTGTTATAGACGGTGAAACAAATAACGTGACAAATGTTAGTGCCGGATATTATCTCAACGAAATATGCGTAAACCCCAACACAAATAAGATTTATGTTTCGAGTCAACATAGTGATGAGGTAATTGTTATAGACGGTGCAACGAATAGTACAACTGCTGTCGGTGTAGGAGATGAGCCTCGTGGAATAGCGGTAAATCCCAACACAAACAAGATTTATGTGACAAATACGAATAGTGGTACAGTGACGGTTATAGATGGCGCAACGAATAGTACGAGTACTGTTGTTACCGGATTGGGTACTGCTGCGGTAGGGGTAAATCCGAATACGAATAAAATTTATGTTGTGAACCAGGGCGGCAGCGTGACTGTGATAGATGGAGCTGATTTTTTAACCAGTTCTGTTTCGGTTAGAGCTATACCTGAGGCGATCGGTGTAAATCCCAACACAAACAAAGTATATGTGGCAAATTTTTCCGATGGTAGCGTAACGGTAATAGGCGGAGAGACGAATTCGATTGACACTACTATTGACGTTGGAGATTCCCCCCAGGCAATCTATGTAAATCCCAACACAAACAAGATATATGTACCAATTTCTGACACTGATAAATTAAAGGTGATAGACGGAGAGACCAATTTAACTGACTCTGTTGATGTTGGAGATCATCCGTGGGCGGTATGCGTAAATCCCAACACAAACAAGATTTATGTTGCAAATCAGTCAAGTGACGATGTGACGATAATGGACGGAGCTACCCATTCCACCACAACTGTTCCCATTGGAAATTATCCTTATGTGATCGGGATAAATCCTAACACGAACAAGATATATGTAACAAATTTTGACAATGTAACGGTGATCGATGGAGAGACCGATTCGACCGAAATTATTCCCGTTTTATTTGGACCTATTGCAATTTGTGTAAATCCCAATACAAATAAAATATATGTGGTAAATAATGCCATTGACTATGTAACGGTGATAGACGGATCTAATAATTCAACCATTACTGTTGACGCTGGTGATATGCCTTATGCGATTTGTGTAAATCCCAACACAAACAAGATATATGTGGCAAATTTCCTCAGTAACGATGTAACGGTGATAGACGGATCTGATAATTCAACCATTACGATTTCTGCTGGAGAAGGGCCTCATGATATCTGTGTAAATCCCAACACAAACAAGATATATGTAGCAAATCATTACAGTGACAACATAACGGTGATAGATGGCCAAACTAATTCAAGCATCACTGTTGATCCTGGAAGTGGCCCCAATTCTATATGCGTAAATTCTAACACAAATAAGATATATGTGACAAATAGTGTTAGTGATAATGTAACGATAATAGATGAAGTGGAAGAATATGCTTCTCCGCTTACTTCAACCATTACTCCACTCACCGATAACGAAACTGGAGATCAGCTTCCTTTATTCTCGGGAACTGCAGTTAATTCCAAAAGTCCAAATAATTCTAATATCATGAAGGTTCTTTATCAGTTTGAAACAACGCAGGGCGAGTGGTTCGATGCGACAATTACATCAGGCGGAGGTACGGATTCTGTAAGTTGGGGCGCAACCGCGCTTAATTCCCTCCCGATTGGATTTCATTCTCTGTATGTAGTCGCGCTAGACAGTACCTCAGGGACAATAAATATGACGGAGGATTTTACCGGCAGCATAACACCTTATTATTTTCTTGTTAAAGGTTCTACTTCCGGAATTGAAATTCTCGAAGATCCAAGCAATTTGATGCTTTCGATTTCTAACGCTGGGGTGATTAGTGCTAGTGCCATTATCAATTACTATTTACCAGAAATAAAAAATGCCGGAAGATTTACTCTTAAAGTCTGCAACGTTTCCGGGAGTGTTGTAAAAACGCTTGCTGATAATGTTTATATTCAGGGCAGTTATACAACAACTTGGGATGGTACAGGCAGCAATGGCTTACCATTACCGAACGGTATATATTTTTATAACCTCGAGGCGGATAATTTAAAATCGGTAACACAAAAAACTGTACTGGTGAGATAAGTTTATTTAGGGTATAGTATTTAGGGTATAGGGATAGGGTTTAGTAAAAATAACAAATAGAAAATCTTGTCTATCTGCATTCATCTGCGTTCTGATTTAGATACCGGGTTCCAGTAAGAAAACTACAATTTCCACATGTACTACATGTGAAACATTAGGTAGGTGAATTGGGATACGATTTTTCCACTATTGACTTATTCGAGAAAAATGCTTATAGTTAGTAAATAAGGGGGGTAAAATTTTATTAGACGATTTAGAAAGTTCAAAGTTTAAGAAAATCAATCTGGAAGATTTTAAACAAATATTGGAAGTTCTGCCTGTTCCCATAGATATTGTTGATACGGATCTAAATATACTTTATATGAATGAGGTGCTTAAGAATAAAGTCGGGAGAAATGCCATCGGAGAGAAGTGTTTCGAGGTATATAAAGATGACAATATTCAATGCCCTTTTTGTCCAGTGAGAGAAGAACTTACAGTTGGAGAAAGTAAAACAATTGAATCGGATGGAGCTTTTGGCGGTAAAATAATCAAAATAAAACATAAGGTAATTGAATTAAGAGGAAAAAAATATATTTTAGAAATTTTTGAAGATATCACGGATGCCATAACCGATGATCTCACCGGATGCTATAACCGGAGAAAACTAAAGGACGACCTTAAAGAGGAGCTTACTCGTGCCAAGAGGTACGATAACGAATTATCTCTTTTAATGGTTGATATTGATTGGTTTAAGGAATACAATGACTTTCACGGACATCAAGAAGGAGACAAATTACTCATAAGATTGGTCCGGAAATTTTCTTATAATATAAGATTCACCGATAAATTATATCGTTTCGGAGGAGAGGAATTTGTGGTCTTACTTCCGGAAACCGGTGAAAAGGAAGCAACAGAAGTTGCAGAAAAACTCCGCGAGAAGGTTGAAAAAAAGAAATTCGAGGGAGCAGAAAAAAGTCAGCCTAATCAGATCATCAGTGTTAGTATAGGGATTTCCAGTTATCCGAAAAACGGAAGTTCTTCAGTTGAAGTTATACATGCTGCCGATGCTGCTCTTTATGATGCAAAAGCGTCCGGAAAAAATATAGTCAAGGTCGCAAAAAAATAATATTTAATCATTCCAGCGCTATCCAGTCCGTTTTTACCCTGCTCCATTCCGAAATTGTGTGTCCTATATCTATAAAAAATTTCTTTATTTGTGTCTCTTTATAACCCAATATATCTTCCAGAATGGGAGTAAGTATACTAAGCGCACTGTCGGAAAGTACTGTTCTCTTTGAAATATGACCAAGATAAGGTGAAGAAGAAACGGCTATCGGATATCCTCCGTAAGCATTAACGTGCAGCATAACATGTAAATCGGATGAGCCGTCTCCTACATATATTATTCTATCACGTGGAATTTTATTCTTTTCTCTGAGGGAATCCAGATTGGTTACCTTACCCTGCCCCGCACCGGTTCTTTCTATACTTTGAACAGTCCCCTTCTCGTCGTATATAAAAGTAGTTCCGATGATATTCTCGGGAGGCAGGATACCTTTTAAAGCAGTTTTTATAATCTCAACCGGACAGGCGGATATGACATAACAGTAAAATTTGTCTTCTCCTATGCCCTTTTCCAGGACTTTCATTAATTTGGAGACGTCTTTTTTTAATTTTATATCTTGCGCGACTTCTTTAAAAAGTTTTTTTGTCACTTTGCCTTTATAATCCGGATCGGTAGTAATAAGTTGGGCGAGCTCTCCGCCCAACTGGACTATATTCCTTTCCCTTACCCTGACAAGTTTTTCCTCGAAGGTTTCCTCGTCGATTCCTATTTTCCCACTTAGAATGACACCTGAATCATCAAAACTTAATGTTTTGTCGAAGTCGCAGATGAACAGGTACCTTTTCTGTCTTTTGCTCATTCTTGAAAATCTCCTTTATTTTTATACTTTATAGATAAGCTACTACTCGCAAAAACGCAAGCTCTATTTTGAAGATTCTTCGAATCTAAGTTGAATAGTTGAATGGTTTTTTTGGGATTTAGGATTTTGGATTTTGGGGTTGGGATTTAGTAAAAACAAACAAAAATTTTTCTTTATTCGCGCTATTTGTGCAATTTGTTGTTCCTCTTAGTTTTGGTGTGTGGTGGGGTAATCTTGTGATAATCTGTATAATCTTGTGGTTATAAAATGAGGTGGGTTGGGATTCTTACTTCTGGCTTATTAATTTTGTTTGTATTCTCAGCTAGCATATGCTTTTATTTCTTTCATTAACATTCTATCTTTAAACTTTTCAGGTAAATCCACTATTTGTTGTCGATGTACATCTATTTCAGCAAGAATAAAATTTTTTTTCTTTTCAGAGCAAATAAATTGACTGGAAAGTGTTTTAAAAAGATCATTGACTTCAGAAAATTCGATCTCATGCGCAATTATATATGCATCATGAAGATTTTTAATTTCTTGTTCCGCATGCTTATCAAATAAATTTTTAATAGAATGTGTTTTTAAAACCAGTTCAACCTCAGGCAAAGAAAAAATTTGCTCCTCACTCAGAGATTCCTTGATTTCCTTTAACCAATCCGCATGTGTAATTTGATTAAGATTCATTCTCTTCCAGAAATCTTTAATTTCAGGTACATGAGAAAACAATTCTGAAAACTGCCGGTATATCTGACCTACTTTTTCCTTAGTCTCGATTGCCTTTTCGAGAATTTTACCGAGAACCAATTCGGAATTAGGACTCGCCATCCTCAAACCTCCTTAATTAAGGTTTCTATATTTATAATTGTATTCAATTGTAACATTAATGTCAAGTATAAAAATTATTGAAAAACACTATATAATTCTGGTATACTAGTAATAAGTAAGAAGTAGAGAGCAGTAAACAGTCAAGATTCAGGTATTAGATCGTTTTAGGATTAGGAGATAAGTTGAAAGTCGAGCAAGGATTAAGAAAAAACACTTACCACTTAATCCATAATCCCTGAACTGCTATCTTGAATTGCTTCTAATCCTATTTGAATCTGCGTTCATCTGCGTACAATTATTGGGTGTGGGGAAGCTCTGTGTCCTCTGTGGTAAATTTTTGTTTTTGCCAACGAAAAACGAATACACCTATTACTGCTCCACTCATGTCCACAAGAATATCAAAGCCATCATCCCATCCTATTGGACCTTGTCCTGATATTAACTGAATTGATTCTTGCAGTATGGATATGCCTAAAGCGATTAAAACTACTATAATCGGAGAAATTAGTTTCTGTTTATTTGAAAAGACAGACGATGCAAGCCACGCAAGCACACCATAAAGAATGAAACGCGCTGCTATATGAGATATATCTGTGTGAAAAAGCCAATCAAATCCCGTTCTGTAAGCGGGGGAGAATTGACGTATGAGGTAAAACGGAAAAAGCATCCCGATGCTTAATAAAATTAATAGTATTAAAGCTGTCCTTTGTTTCATGGTCTAATCTATACGATAATACTTTCGAGTCAATGCTAGATATCAGATACCAGGTTTTAGGGCAAACATTAGGATTTTGGATTTAGGGGTTGGAATTTAGTTAAAACAACAAAATTTGGTTTTTTTCTCTGTGTCTCTGTGTGAGAATAATTTGGTGTGTGGTGTGGCTTTGTGTCCTCTGTGGTTACTTTTGTTTTCCTCTCATCAATTTCAGCATCAAAGCCTTCTGCGCGTGCAG
>CAZRYJ010000070.1:0-10139 GCA_964604245.1 uncultured bacterium
CAAATGATACCCTTCCCGGCGTGGGCGGAGCATGGATCAGAACCAGCCTACCTTCTAAGAAGGAGGGTCCTGTCTTGCTCTCCGCTGCGGGTTTGACCGCTATAAGAGAGGAAGGCTGCCAGATTCTCCTTGCTTCATTTAACGGAGAATATATCATAGCCGGACTGGGAAATTATGGGAAAGGGAAGATAGCAGTACTGGGTGATTCGGAATTTCTATGGAACGCGAATCCCGATTACAGGTGGAAAGGAATCTATCCGCTGTCTTTCTCTGACCCTAAAACAAGAGCGTTTATAAAAGATTTGATTTTTAGTCTTCTTCCCCCAGAGGAAGTATCACGGTCAAATGATTTTCCCTTTTCGAACAAAACCGGAAGTTCACCAAGAGTTTTTGTATACGGAAATGGGGGTTGTTTCAGGAATTATTCGAAATTCGTAACAGCATTAAATAACGCAAATATAGCGGTCTTCAAGTATCGCGAGGGTATTAAAATAATCCCCGGAGATAGAGTAATTGTTATTACCCCTCTACAGAAAATTCCGCAGAAAGTCGTGGACGAGCTTTCTAAATCTGGAAAAGTTATCTTTTTCGGAGATATGTATTCGAGCGTTAAAAGTTATGCAGAATCGTGGAATCTCTTTTTTAAACCGAATAAAATTTATCCGGTACCTTACCCGTTAAACTCAATAGCCGAGAAATACGGTATCAGGTTTCTTCCTTGCTTCGGCGTGAATTTTAAAGACAATGAATACGGGAACATTTTGAATATTCCCGTTTTTTTTAATAAAAAGCGCCTTTATCTTCACAGAGCCTGCGCTATTGAACTTTTAAAGGTAAATAAAAACAAAGAAATATATTTTGAAAATTCCGAAGAAACATTCGCGTGCAAAGCAGGATTTGGCTTAAATCATCCCCTTAAATTTAAAAACTCAAAGGATATAGAAAACCCTGACTTTTTAATTGCTATCGATAATGCATTGGTAGTCGGAGATAGCGATATTATTTCCGACGATTTCTTTCCCGATGCCGAGCAGAGTAGCTTTCTTGAAATGATTATAAAATTTTTAAAATCCTAATGTCAACAAAACAAGTGAAAATTTAGATGATTAAAAGATCTATATATATTTTAAAACATTCTTTTTTTAAGTTTTCTCTTGTAGGTTTTCTCGGAACCGTTACAAATCTTACTATTTTTTATATTTTTGTGGATATTTTTTCTCTTTGGGCAAATGCAATTGCTGTTATAGCCTTTTTTGTGGCCGGCGCGCAGAATTATGTTTTGCACCATAAATGGACTTTTAGAAAAATTATGGGCGGCGAGAAACTATCTTTTTATGGCTGGATTAAGTTTACCATAACAACGTTTTTTGGACTTGCAATAAACCTAATTGTGCTGAACTTAATATTACATTTTTCCAATGTCCCTTATAAGGTGATTGCTCAAGGATGCGGCGTTACTTTTGGAACAGTGTTTAACTATCCGGGTTCAAAGCGTTTCGTTTTTAGAAAAAGCTTGTCGGAAAAGTCTTAATCTTTACGATTTATTATTTTGTATAAGCCGTACTTGTAATTTCTGTAGTAATACTCTTTTATTGTTTTATAATTATATTTGTTTAAAATATTTTCTGTAAATTCTCTTTCTACCGGGTCATTCACGTTGGACCAGTAACCATAGTGGAGATAGACACCTCCTTTAAAGCGGTAAAGATGTCGTTCTACTGTCCCCGGATTATATGTCTCGCTCGCACTCTGAATGGCACTCCTTTTGTTCAATAAAAATATATTCGGAGTATGAGTAAAAATAATTGAATTTTGTGGCAGCATCTGTGCAAATTCTACTGCGTATTTGTGGTCGTTCCTCGCCGCCCACGCTTCTTCGCCTTCTGCCCTTGCAAACGGTAAGAACCAGGTAAAGCTAAATAAAATAAAAAGTATCAAGAATGTTCTTATGGATTTTATTTTGTCTCCTAATAGGTTCCCGGTATAACTAACCCCTAATCCAACAAAAATAGAAATTGGAAGGTATGACAATATAGAAAACCGGACATCCTGTCCAAACTCATAACTTCCGGCATAGAAGAACAAGAATATCCCCCAGAAAACCAGAAACCAGCTCAACAATATTATTTTTTCTTTTATATGATTTTTGTAAAAGAATAGTCCAAGAAGTCCGAATATCGAAAACACCACCGGAAATTCCTTGTTGTTCAGATAAAACAGAGAATTCGTTTTGAGATTATATAAAAAATAATCCAGTGAAATCTTTGCTCCCTGCGCTCCCCAGCTCTGACCCCTGACCGAGTATAGATGCAACAATATAGCCGTAGATAAAAAGAGAAAAAGAATTCCGAAAGCGTAAAGCTCTTTTCTCTTAAATACGCGGGGTTCTTTAATTAAGTATATTAAACCGACTAGGGCAATCACTAAAAAACTTTCCGTCCTAAAACTTAGAGAAAACGCTAAACAGGTTATAAAAAATAAAAGATTAATAGGTTTTTTATCTCTTAGATATACCAGCGAAGCCAGAATCGCTAAACTTGTAAAAAAAGCCGTCGATGGTTCCACAGCGCAGGTATTGAACCATTGAATATTTACCGGAATAAGTATATATGATAAACATGCTATAAAACTCACAAATATATCTTTAAAAAGTAAATAAGAAATCAAAAATATTAAAATCACTATTAATCCGAAAATAATATTGTTTAAAATAAAGGTAAACAATTCATTCGTGCCAAACGTCCTGAATATAACGCTTATTAAATAAGGATAGCCGGGGGGCTGTTTGTTGTATTTTTCCACGATAATTCTTAATTCATTATTCTCGTAATACCCTTCGTCACACATTACTGTTTTCTTATGATGGGCTATATTCTGGGCTATACTGTTGTAAATATCTTCGTCGTAAAATATCCTGTGAGTTCTCGGAGCCACAAGCGCTGTTGCGGATACGCCGAGTATTGAAATAAATAACAAAAGGATTAAGTACTTATTTTCGATTTCCGAAAATATTTTTTTGATGTGTTTGAAACTAAATATAAACGCGATAATTAAGAGGAAAAAATTGATTTCCAGCAGGTAAACGTAATACGAGGATAAAAAATACTGGAGTTTATTCGCTATCATTTAAAGAAAATTCCTCCTTTTAAAAATATAGATATTTTATAAAACTATAAACATATCTAAAAAATACCCTGTGTACTTCTATGTGAGATTCCCCGTATTTCCTTCTGTATTCATGCGCTGGAACCTCAGCCATTCTATAGCCTTTCTTAAGTGTTTTTATAATCATTTCCTGTTCTATAGTCGTAATATTTTCACGCAGATCGAGGTCCTTTAATACTGCGCCCTTTATAGCCCTGAATCCGTTTTGGCTATCACTTAAACTTACCTTAAATTTGTTATTAATACAGAAAGTTATAAACGAACTTCCCGTAAGCCTCAAAAATTCGTCGAATCCTCCGTGTAGTTCACTGGAACCTCCAAACAACCTTGAACCCGTGACATGATCGGCTTTCCCCTCTTGAATAGGTTTTATTAGTTCTGGTATATCCTCCGGATCGTGAGAACAATCCGCGTCGATAAAAACCACAATCTCTTCGTCCGACACATGTTCCGCGGAAGTTCTTATAGCGGCACCTTTGCCTTTGCCTTTCTGTAGAATGACTTCTGCGCCAGCTTTTTCAGCGATTTCTCTTGTTTTGTCTTTCGAATATCCATCGAGAACAACAACTCTTTCTGCGTATTTTTTACAACCCTCTATTATTTCTCCGATAGATTTTTCTTCATCTTTTGCAGGTATTATCACACATAAATTTTTAATCGACGCTATTATGTTTTCTCCTTTATAAATAAATTGCTTAAAATATTTTGATAAGCCTCGCAGGGTGTCCAGCAATGAGGGCACTTACCATTTGCTATTTTTTTATTCAAAAGTATGGATATTTCACTTGTCAGTATTTTTAAAAGTTTATAGTCGTTATCTCTTAGATTCCCTAAAATAACATTATAACCCGTACAGGGATAAACATTCCCGATAGGATCTACAAAACAAGATATTTTGCCCGATTTACAATTAAAAGGGGTTCGGTTACTGAGCAAATAGTTCTTAATGTTTTTCATATAAGTGTATTCTAATAAAGATATTGGGTTAAATAATTTGAATCCTTTTTTCGTAATAAAATCATCTATAAGACTTATAATCTTTTTTTTATCAAAATACATAGGTTCATTAGAGTATAAATTTTCCGAATAATGATAAATATTTAAATGTATGTCTGAATATTTTAAATTGGGGATGTAATCTTTTAATTCTTCTATGAAATTTCCGAAGTGATTTATATTAAACGGAGACAATGTGCATCCTAAATATACTTTGAGGTGTTTGTTTTTTTTTAATTCTTTATAAGTTTCGATACACCTGTCGAAAGATTTCTCACTGCCTCTTATTTCGTTGTGGATATCTTTTTTTCCGTCGAGACTAACAGTTATAACTAAATTATTAAAGTTTAAAGATGTTATTTCTTCTGTCATTTCTACGATTTTGCCGGTTAAAAATCCGTTGGTAGGATAATGTAACATAACTAAATTCCCGACGTTCTTTTTTATACTTTTTGTTATATCCGGTAAATCCTTTCTTAGGAAAATTTCTCCCCCGGTTATATCTATCCAGTTAAAAAAATTATTAATATTAAAAAACCTATCTATTTCTTCTGTGGATAATTCATCGGCTGGTTTTTTCTTCCAGATCTGGCAAGTTTTGCATCGAAGATTACATTTGTTTGTAATAGCGAAGGTTAATTTATATGGATGTTTTAATTTACCTTGGGTTGATAATAATATATTTTTTGAAAAGATCGAATAATTTTTTATCTTTTTTGGTAAACTCATCTTTCTTTCTGTCCTATTATTTTATACAATCCATATTTATGATTTTTATATTGATATTCCTTAATTATCTTGTAATCATATCTTTCTAAAATATTAGCGGTAAATTGTCTTTGTAAATCGCTGTAAGGCACATCAGACCAGTAATTGTAATGTACATAGATACCTCCTTTAAACCTACCACGATGTTGTTCGATCCTTCCCGGTTCGTAAGTTTCAGCTGAGGTCTGAATGGCGCTTTTTTTATTTATCAAAAACATATTAGGGTTATGAGTATAAATTATCGAATTAACGGGTAAAAGTTTTACAAACTCCATTGCATATTCACGGTCAACTCTGCACAACTCACTTTCTCCTTTAGATAAAGACCTTATAAAAGGTAAAAAATATGTAAAGTTAAATACTATAAATATTATTAAAAGCGGCTTTATAGAGTTTATTCTGTTATTCAAAGAATTAACAACCCGGGAAATCCCTAAACCCACAAAAATTGCGAGCGGAAAGTATGATAATATAGAGAAACGAATGCTTAATTCATCATCAAATCCATAACTACCCGCATAGAAGAATAAAAATATACCCCAGAAAGTTAAAAACCAGCCCAGTAATATTATTTTATCTTTTATATGATTCTTGTAAAAGAATAATCCAAGGAGTCCGAATATCGAAAATATCAGCGGAAACTCTTTATTGTTAAAATAAAAAAATAAATTGGTTGTTAAATTATAAGGTAAATAAGCCAGAGAAATCTTTGCGCCCTGTGCTCCCCAACTCATTCCTCTTGCCGAATATAGATGCAGCAACAGGGCTGTGGATAAAAAGAGAAAAAGAATTCCAAAAGCGTAAAGCTCTTTTCTCTTAAACACGCGGGGTTCTTTAATTAAGTATATTAAGCAGACCAAGGGGGCAACTAAAAAGCTTTCCGTCCTAAAATTTAAAGAAAACGCTAAACAGGTTATGAAAAATAAAAGATTAATAGGTTTCCTGTCTTTTAGATATACAAGCGAAGAGAAAATCGCTAAGCTTGTAAAAAAGACTGTCGCTGGTTCGGCAGCACAGGTATTGAACCATTGGAGGTTAACCGGAATAACTATATATGATAAACATGCCATGAAACTAGCAAATATATCTTTAAAAAGTAAATAAGAAATCAAAAATATCAAAATCACCATTAATCCGAAAATAATATTGTTTAGAACAAAGGTAAACAATTCATTTGTGCCAAATGTCCTGAATATAATACTTATTAAATAAGGATAGCCCGGAGGTTGTTTGTTATATTCCTCGCCGATAACTCTTAATTCGTTGTCTTCATAATAACCTTCGTTACACATCACAGCCTTTTTGTGATGAGCTATGTTCTGAGCGATACTGTTGTAAATGTCTTCGTCATAGAATATTCTGTGAGTTCTTGGGGCAAGTAGAGAAGTCGAGAGTATACCGAGTATCGCGATAAGAATTAAAAGGAGTAAATGCTTATTTTGTATTTCCGAAAAGATTTTTTTTATGTGTTTAAAACTAAATATAAACGCGGTAATTAAGAGGAAAAAGTTTATTTCTAAGAGATAAACGTAATACCAGGATAAAAATAAGTTTAGTTTGTTAGCTGCCATCCTCTTAGTATAATAATCACGGAGAGTTTAAGTTTTACTGAGTAGGTAATTTCCCAATATCATATATTTCGCTTCCGTCCGCGAGAAGGTGCTTAAAGCGTCTTCGGGGGAGCATACAAGCGGCTCTCCGTGTAAATTAAAGCTTGTATTGAGTAGAACTCCGATCCCGGATAGTTTTTTATATTCCAATAAGAGTCTCGCGTATCTTGAGTCGTAATCGGTTATAATTTGTGGTCTGCAGGAGCCGTCGATGTTAATCACGCCTTTCATAAATTTTTGCTTGTCTTTTTTTACCATATATCCCATCGTCATGAATTTGTTGGGTGTACCCTTTAAATCTTCTAAGAACTCTTTTGCATCGTCTAAAAGCATTGTCGGACAAAATGGCTGGTACCAGACTCTTTTCTTTTGTACCAGATTTAATTCGTTTTTTATATCTTCGGAGTGAGGTGGAGCTAATATGCTTCTGTTCCCGAGTGCTCTCGGACCGTATTCCATTCTTCCCTGGAGCCAGAAGACAATATTTCCTTCAGAGATAATCTTTGCGACTTCTTTTTCGATTTCTTTCTCATATCTATACGTTATATTTTTCATTTCATTTTTTTCTAAAGCGTCTTTTATATAATCATTTGAAAATTGTGGCCCAAAATATGTATCTTTAAAATCATACGCGGAAATACCATTCAATTCATTATTGGCCACCATAGCACTACCCATCGCAAGACCACCATCACCCATGTGAGGAAACACATAGACGTCGTTCACTTCGGGTAAGTTTTTAATGAGCATATTTACTTTTATATTTGAACATGTTCCTCCTGAAAGGCATATATTATTTAAGCCTGTTTCTTTAACGGCATTTCTAATCAACTGGGTAATCTTTATTTCCAGAGTTCGTTGTGCCATAAAAGCGAACTGCTCTGACGGAAATTTCCAGAGAATTTTTTTCAGCTCTTTTGATGCTTTCAGGGCGCCGTATTTTGCTTTTACATCCAATCCTTCTACTTTAAAGAAATCCAGAAGAGGATTTTCTTCGTCTTTTATTTTTAGAGCGTAATTAGCCAGTGCCATCACTTTACCTTCATCTTCTAATTCCCTCATATTCATAAGATTGGTTACATGTTCAAAAAATATTCCAAAGGAATCTTTACCGGAAATCGTTATTATTCTCTCTAATTTTCCATTCTCAAATTTGCTTATTGTCCCCGATAAAGTATCTCCTATTCCGTCGATTGTAACAACCAAAGCGTCTTTGAAACTACTTGTAAAAGCAGCACTGACCGCGTGGCATAAGTGATGGTCATACATTGATAATTTATAATTCTTGAAACCTAATTTCTTTAATTTTTTGTTTAATACCGATCTACTTATGTTTCTTGATAGCGGATCTAATTGTAACTCGGTTGCTTTGTACTTAAAACCCCTTTTGAAAGAATCGAAACTGGAATATTCCTTTTTTCTCCTGCGTAATAAATAGTAGTTTTCTTTTAGAGACGGAAATATCCTCCACAGGGTTTTGGCGAATTCTGAGGTCGAAAACGCTATTGTGCCAATGTCTTCTTTTTTGAGCCCTAAGTAATTTAAAGAATATTCTATTGATTTTAGAGGAAACGATATATCCAATTTCCTTCTTGAAAGTCTTTCTTCGTTTACCGCAAAAAGAATTTTATTATCTTTTAATAATGATATACCCGAATCGTGACCATCCCATATTCCTAAAATAAGCATTGTTCACTCCTCTTTCTATCAATTAGGTAGAATAATAATCATTTTCAATTGAATGTCAAGGAGGCTATTACCAGACATTAGAGTACTATTGAGACTGACATACATATTACAAAGTTAATGTATTGGGATTACCTTTGAAGTTTTTTCAATCAACTTTTTGTTTTTTTTGAAAAAAATACCTTCTTCTCTTCTGTTTTTCATGGAAAACAAATATCGAAAATCTACGGAAAAGCTAAAAACAGGCTTGCATATTTCGTTTATTTTATTAAAATTTCTAAGTAGAAATGATTAAAGATGAAATAGAGCTGAATTTAAAGCAAAAATCTAAAAATTCAGAAGAGAAGGGAAGAAATTCGCTCTCAAAAGACGGAAAAGCGTTTTATTTACTTTTCGATAACTGTCCGTATCCGATTTTTCTCCTCAACAAAAAAGGAATCATTGAAGATTTGAATATAGCCGCAGTTAAGTTATCAGGGTATAACAGGGACAAAACTAAAGGTAAAGCTTTTATTGACCTTTTGACGAAAGATTCAAGGAAGTTAGTCACCGATAGATACAATACTTTATTAAAAAAAGGCCATATAAATGGGGAATTAAATCTCATCTTCAAGAATGAGAATAACGTTAATGTCACCTGTTCCGCTTTACCTGCCGGCGATGACAGTGATGGTGACCGGAGAATTGCGTTATTTGCGCATGATACAACGGAATTAAAAGAAACCCAAAAGGCGTTCGATTTTAAAAGCAACCTGCTTACTTCCCTGCTCGACAATATACCTGACCATATTTACTTCAAAGATAGGAAAAGCCGTTTTATCCAGGCGAGTAAATCGGTTGCCGAACAGTTCGGAGTCAAAAGCGTAGCTGACCTGATTGGCAAAACGGATTTCGATTATTTTACCAGGAAGCATGCAGAATTAGCTTACCGGGACGAACAGGAGATAATGAAAACAGGTAAGCCAATCGAAGGGAAACTTGAAAAAGAAACTCATCCCGACGGGAGAATAACCTGGGTCTCAACAACCAAGATTCCGCGCTATGACGAAAAAGTAAATATAATCGGGATTTTAGGTATCTCAAGGGACGTAACGGAGAAGATAAAACTGGAAGAGAAACTAAAAGAGCGTCTTGACGAACTCGGAGAAGAAGTCCTGTTCAAAAGTCGCCTGCTTACTTCACTTCTGGATAACATACCTGACAGGATTTACTTCAAGGATAAAAAAAGCAGTTTTATCACCGTAAGCGAATCGCTTGTCCGTTGGCTTGGGGAAGCCCGCGCCAGGGACATGATAGGTAAAACCGACTTCGATTATTTCACTCTGGAACACGCAAAACCGGCATACGAGGACGAACAGGATGTAATGAAAACCGGTAAACAAATCGAAGGGAAACTTGAAAAAGAAACTCATCCCGACGGGAGAATAACCTGGGTATCCACGACCAAAATCCCGAGATACGATGAAGAAGGGAATGTGATAGGCACGCTTGGAATATCCAGAGACATAACGGATAAAGTACTTGCAGAGAAAAAACTTGAAGAAACCGCGAATAAATTAAAAACAATTTTTAATGCGGTGAGTGAGGGCCTCGCAATCGTTGACGAAAATTATGTTATCCGCGAAGCAAACGATTTTCTTTGTAAGCTATTCGGTTTAAAGAGAGAAGAAGTAATAAACAAGAAATGCTGTGAGATATTTCCTCCGTGGGAAGAATCCTGCCAGGATTGTCCTCTTGGAAAATTGTTTAACAAGAGCGAGCTTTCGCCTGTCAGCGAAAAGACAAAGGTTTCGAAGAACGGGTCGATAAGATATTTCAGCATTCAATGTTATCCGATACCGAATTACGATGACAAAGAACTTAAGAGCGTCATTTCGATAAACGATATAACCGAAAGAAAAAACATGGAGAAGA
>CAZRYJ010000071.1:0-10106 GCA_964604245.1 uncultured bacterium
AATTCCGATACTTCGGCAAATTCTCCAATTTTAATATCTTTAAAACTCAAATGGTGAAAAAGATTTCCGCTAACATCGTCGAAAGTCAAATGAATGCCTCTTTCCTTTTCTATAGATTTCACAAACAAATTAAGAACAAATCTTTGGAAAGGAGCAAACAAAGCAAAAAGATACAATAATAACAATATTATGGAAAAGGATATTAGTACTTTTTTTAAAAATCTTTTCATCAAATCAAACCCTTTAAAAAACCTTTTAAGAGATGTTAAAACCCCCTTCTTCTCTACGGTTTATAACTTTTTTTTTAACATATTATTTTTTTTAACATATTATTACTGCAAAGAAATCTGCGTTTTCTTGTAAATTTACCTTCAAAACTTTAATTCTTATATTATATATATTATATATTTATAGCCAAAAGTCTACCAATATAATATTATTAAATACGAAAGAATATATACTATTTTACTCTATAAAACTTCCCATCTACATTTATGAAATATAAAACACCTTCCGAAACTTCAAGACCGGTGATGCTGTGGTCTATTTTTTCCTGACTGAACATAAGATCTACCGGGTCAGAGCCTTCTTTCACAAGATATAGTCCGGCACCGCCTACCTCAGGAATAGCCTGAACCACGAGTGAACCGTCACCGAGAAACTCAAAAGACGAAATAGATTTCAGGTCACCTGTATTTATCTTTTTTTCTCCACCGGTAGATATTATTTTGGAATCTTCCGTTAATGTAATCCAGAACATATGACGAAGGTCCGCTACGGAATAACTCTTTGCTTCAGCTTCAAAATCACCCTTCCCTCCCCAAACGGCAGCAAATAAATTTCCTGTTTCATCACTCCTTACACACATCGGCAAACCACCTTCATATATCTCCTTTATACTTCCATCCTTATCAATTTCCAGAATCTTACCGGCAATATACTCGGCTGCCGATAAGTGATTCGGGTCGAATTCTACGGTAAGATTACCTTCGCTAACCCAACCTCCAACCAACACCTTTCCGGAATTATCAGAAGTCAAAGAAAGTAAATTACTTTCGATTTTAGCAAATTCACTCCTCCCTCCCTGCTTATATATTTTAAATAATACATCCTTATCATCCACACAATCATTGACAATCAAATCTCCATTGGGTAACACTGTAAGAGATGTAAGGCTAAAACCGCAATATTTAATACCGGAATATATCGTATCGGTTGTTCCACTTTTAGAAATCTTGAAGATATCACCACCATAACTTGCAAGGTAAAAATTTCCTCCTTTATCGGAATCTACAGCTACAAGCGGTTCGGCGCATTCGAATACTAACTCTACCTCTAAGTTATCACTACTCTCAATTTTCTTAATAATATCTTCGGCGATACCACTCTTGGAACCTTTGCAGGATGAGAAACATAATAGTATAAACACTGAAAAAAATATACTCTTTATGGCAACCCTGAAAGACATAGGATTTTTCATGATTCCTCCCTTTTTCCATAATTAAACATGAAATTCATTTTAATACTTTAAAAATAAAAAGTCAAGGGAACTTAAAAATTGAGAGAAAGCCTATTAATAATTTTAAAGACACAAAGCGTACTAAAATAAACTTTAGAGTTTCACGATTTTTTCTCCTTAAATTGCTGTGACATTTTGGAATCCATGTATTCCAGCGTGATTAAAGCGAGAAGTAACCGTTCAGAAGGACGTCTCGGAAGCCAAGCGGTCACGGCCTCTTGAAATAGTTGTATTTCAAGAGGAGTTCATCCCGTGGAATAGCTTGTCTGGCATAAAGTCCCTCTATTCCACGGGACAGGGTTGAGCGCGAGCGGCAATTCCCTCGGCGGGGGAATTGACCGCATTCCTGATGAATGGTTACTCCTCGCAGTTCTTTAATTTGAGAATGTGTACTATCCACTTGCAAATCTAATGGAACGATTGCAATTGATATCTTTTAAAAAATTATAACTTAAAAAATCGTGAAACTCCTGAAATAAAATATCTTGACATATCGAACGTTTTTATTTACCATTAAAATACAAATAAAGGAGGTCTTATGTTTCAAATTTCTTTAATCATACTCGGATGTTCAGTAGGGATCGCATTAATTTTTCATTTCTATGCTGTTTCAAAAATAAAAACCGTATTAAAAGAAACGAATGGTATAATTATGTCGATGAACGACCTGGAAAGAATTAAAGAAGTTATCAATATAAATATGAAACTCGCAGTATACTATATTGTTTTCTTTATCTTGTTAATCGCTATTTTAGGCGTTCTGGCACTGAACAAATTATTTAAAGAGGCTGCTCTTATATTATTCCTATTTGGAGTAATCACCCTTACTATAGGACTTTGGGGGAAAACATACGAAAACAAAATCAGAAACATGGAAGTAAAAACCGATGACCCCGAAATAAAAGAAACTTTTAAGAGATACCTTAAAGAATGGGGAGAACCAAGGCTGCAGCTTAGGTCTTAGCTTTAAGCTAAGACCGACCGAAGACCGAGGACGGACGACTGAAAATAGTAATTAGTGGCTGACATTCAATAAAAAAATCAGAAATTTAGCCTAAAATACAGCAAAAAAACTTAAAAAACAACTAAATATTATACAAGTACAAGCTATTGACAATCAAACCCTTAAAAGAAAAAGCTGTTTTTCTTCTCTTTTGCCCTTGACTTTTTCGAGAACGTTATTATATTAAGATTATACACTAAAGGTTCTTTCAGAGAAAGAACCTTTTTTATTAATAGTATTAAATCCTTGCCCAAAGATTACAGCCATTTTTTTCGTTTAAAATAAAATAGCATCGATACTCCAACAATAACAATAATCCCCCACACAGAAAAATAACCCCAACGCCAATCAAGTTCAGGCATAAAAGTAAAATTCATGCCGTAAACACCGGCAATAAAAGTTAAAGGAATAAATATCGAGGCAAACATAGTCAATACTTTCATAATCTCATTCATTTTATTGCTGATACTTGAAAGGTAGGTGTCGTGTAATCCGGAAAGCATATCACGAAAAGTTTCCACAGTATCGATAACCTGAATGGTATGGTCATAAACATCTCTAAAATATATAATAACATTTTCGGAGATTAGAGCCGTCTTATCTCTGACAAGAGAATTAATTACCTCCCTCAAAGGCCAAACAGATCTGCGAAGCAATATCATATCTTTTTTTGATTTATGGATATTATGTAAAGACTCCGGAGCTGTTTGTTCGACAATATCTTCTTCTAAATCCTCGATCTTATCTCCCATTCTTTCAAGCACGGAAAAGTAGTTGTCGACCACTGCATCTATTAAGCTGTAAAGAAGATAATCGCTTCCCATCTTTCTTATGCGTCCCTTTCCTTTTTCTATCCTTTCTCGAACAGAATCGAAAACGTCTCCCTCTCTTTCCTGAAAAGAAATAACAAAATTCTTGCCAAGTATCAAACTCACCTGTTCAACTTCAATCTTCTCAACGCTATTATCGTAATAAAGCATTTTAATTACAACAAACATGTAATCATCAAAATCTTCCACTTTCGGACGTTGAGTTGTATTTCCAATATCTTCCATCACAAGAGGATGTAAGCCGAAGTATTCTCCGATATTCTCAATAATATCGGTATTGTGAACACCATCAATATTTATCCAGGTAATCGAATCCTTATCTTTAAAGGGGAAACAATCCTCTGCCTTCACTCCTTCTCTTTTGATAAACTCGTTTTTATTATAATCAATTACTGAAATCCGAACCTCGGCAGTTTTCTCTTCCCCAATATAAACCACTGTACCGGGACTAAGACCTTTATTTTTTGAAATTGTTTCAAAAGATTCCGCCATATTATCCTCCTTACTTTTAATTTATAATCTACAATAAATTTTTTGAAAGTAAAGAGTCTTTTAATATAAAATTCAGTGAAATGTACATTGACATGTTCTATAAAAATTCATATAATAATATAAAGGAAGGAAAATGAATGGAAGTGAAGGGAAGCGCAATTGTTGTTCTGCCGGAATTCATAAAAAGCAATTTCGGCAAAAAGAACTTTAATATATGGCTTGACTCCCTCCCGGAAGAAGCACATAAAGTCTATAGAAGTAAAATCATGATAAGTTCATGGTTTCCTCTAAAAACAATATTTACTGAGCCTACCAAAAAAATGTGCGACATGTTCTACAAACAAGACCTAAAGGGTGCCCGGGAAATTGGAAGGTTCAGTGCCGAATACGCTCTACAAGGCTTTTATAAAGTATTTATAAGAAGAGCTACTCCACAAGCTCTAACAAGAAGAGCTTCACAAATCTTATCAACTTATTATAAACCATGCTCAATGAAAGCAGAGAACATAAGTGAGAAAAAAGGACTATTAAAAATAACTGAATTTCCGGAAATGGATGAAATTGTAGAAAATCGGATTTTAGGATGGATAGAAAAAACGCTTGAAATTTGCAGATATAAAAATATCAATCTAAATATGGTTAAATCTTTAACTAACGGTGATACTACAAGTGAAATCGAGATAACCTGGAACTGAATTCAATTTCACAGAGTTTCTAATTTACCACCCAACAACCCATTTTTTTAACAACAAATTGCACAAATATCACAAATAAATTAAGAAGAATCATTTTTATTTATAAACAAGTAGAATTTTTTTGTTTTTATTCGTGTTATTAGTATCATTCGTTGTTCCTAATTGTTTGAGTTGGGATGGGTTTCTGTATTCTGACTCCTGGCTTCCATTATAAATCAATATTCTCTCAATGCTTTTATTATAGGTAGAGCGGAAGCTCTGAACGCGGAAGGGAAAGAGGCAATAATAGTTGTGAAAACTCCCAGAAAAAAAGCCCGAATGAAAAATATTGACATAATCTTACCATACATATGGGTACTCATTGGTATATTAAAGCCTTCCAGTGCCCCTGCAGGTATAGGAATACCAATATTTTGAAGCAACAGGGCTCCTATAAGACCTATAAAACAGCCTAAAGTTCCACCCAATAACCCAATCCAGATCCCTTCACTCAAAAAAATTTCTACAATTTGTAATTTACCATATCCTATTGCTCTCATCGTACCGATTTCTTTCTTCCTCTCCCAGGTAGAAACCATCATCATATTCAAAATCCCAAAAAGAGCAAGAATCAAAAGTATTCCCCTTATAAAACCGGTAGCACTTTCCTGCATACCCCGCAGGCTTAAAATATCTTCCATATAATGAGAATAAGGAAAAACTTCCACATCAAACGCAGATAACTTACTTTTAAGTGAATCTACAATTGCCTCGGTCTCCCCCGGATCTTCAAGAATTAATGTAAGCTCTGATACGCCGTTAGCTCCTATCAATTCCTGCAATATGTCACGCGGAACAAAAATATTAATCTCCTCAAATTCCGAAAAACCAATTGAATATATCCCGGATACTTCAAGGTCTATAACATTATGAGTTTCATAACTGGTCCTGCTATATAGAAAAACAATACTATCCACGCCTGACTTTAGAAGTTTTGAGAGTTCTTTTCCCAACAACACTTTATACTCTCCCAACTTGGGAATAGCACCTTCTACATTCTTATCCGTTAACAATCCAAATTTTTTCTCTTCTATTAGGTCTAATCCATTTATTAAAACCGGTGACTGTTTACCCCCGTAAGAAATCAGACCTCCCGCTTTTAGTCTGGGATAAATGGCTTTGATTCCAGGTGTTTCTTTAATACGTTGTTCTACTTCCGTAAAATCGCGAAGCAGTAAATTGTCAATAGGCAGCCTATCGGATTCTCTGTCGTAACCCTTCTTGTGAATCTTTATATGTCCCACGCCCATCTTAATATAATTTTCTATTACATCGCTCCACTGACCTTCTCTAATCACATCGAATAAAATAATGACCATAACGGCAGCAGCAACAGTAGACGAATTTATTAAAGTCCGTTTCCTGTTTCTTCCTATATTTCTAAAACCAAATTTGAATACATTCATAGTGTCTTCTTCAAAGCGTCAACCGGTTTCATTCGTACAATATATAAAACAGGATAAAGAGACCATAGAACAGCCCAGATAACAGCGAAAACAATATGGCCAAACCATTTCAGGGGTACAATCTTGGGATAAAGATTTCCCGACATATAATCAATCACTCCTCCCACTTCTCCAAGGGAAAAACCGCTTCTCGACAATAATTTGATAATAACATAAGACAGACCGGTTCCGATTAAAGCTCCAATTAGAGAAATAAAAAGTATTTCAAGAAGTATCATTTTTGTAACATAAATGCGTGAAGCTCCTATCGAACGGAGTGTTCCTATATCATTTTTCCGTTCAAGAACACTTGTGAGAACAGTATTCATAATAATACCCGCAACAAGAATCAAAATTATTGCCGCAAAAGTGTTCATCTTGAAATCCGTTACCTTGAAAAGATCCTCGATATTCGTCAACCTTTCTCTCCAGGAAGTTATTTTAATATCAGGAAAAACCCCTCTAAGCTCTGCTGTATATTCATCCGCCCTCCAGAATTCATCGAAATTTATTTGAACGAGCTTGACTTCCTGCTCTCCCCAACCAAGCAGCATTCTCGCAAGGGAGATAGGAAGCATAATACCTTTGCCGTTTCTGATACTCCTGAAATTTTTACTTGTACTTTCCACTTTTGCCGGAACCACGCTCAATCCTCCGTACCTGTTGCTTCCAAAAAGAATAACCGTATCTCCAACTTCGCTGTTAAGCATTTTTGCCGTTTTCTCGCCTATAATAGTACCTGAAATGTCGTCCTCCGAGGTCACCGCAGTCTCAATCGAAAAACTGTCTTTGACGACTATCGCCGGACTAAATATTTTTCCCGATATTCTTGCATCAGGTATAATTTTTAAGATTTCTTCCTTGATATCTTCATATTTACTTATTGAGTGAACAGCAAATTCCAGAGGCTCAGCTTTGGCTGGTTCGAATACGATCATCCCTTGCTGATTCAACATAAATCGTAAAGCCGAAATTTTGAACCCCTCACCAATCCCATCCATTGTCTGCATTGCAATCGTTGAAATTGCAATACAAATAGCAACAACCAAACTTCTTCTGGAATATTTTATACTATTTCTTATTGCCGTTTTGAACAACATCTTTAACAATCCTCCCATCACGAAGCTCTAATCTTCTGCCCGCGATTTTAAAGAGCCTCGGATCGTGAGTGGAAAAGACAAACGTTACGCCTTCCGTTTTATTTAATTTTTGCATTATCTTGATAATCTGCATTCCTGTCTCGGAATCGAGATTTGCGGTCGGCTCATCGGCAAAAACAATATCAGGACCACTTACAAGTGCACGGGCTATTGCTACCCTCTGTCTCTGCCCCCCTGAAAGTTCATCCGGTTTATGAGAAGCTATGTCACTAATCCCTGTTTCCTTAAGTATCCTCTTAGTCCTTTCTTCTCTATCTTCCTCTTCTTTGCCTTTTAATATAAGAGGGAGTTCTATGTTCTCAAACGCGGTAAGAACGGGTATCAAATTAAAAGTCTGGAATACGAAACCAATACGCGTTTTTCGAATATTTGTAGCTTCGCTTTCCGAAATACTGCTAACATCTTTACCCTCAAAACTGATTTTCCCGGAAGTAGGTACATCAAGGAGTCCCATAAGATTCAATAATGTTGATTTTCCGCTACCCGAAGGCCCCGCAATGACCGCGAACTCACCTTCTTCAATCGAAAACGAAACTCCCCTGACTGCATGGACTGTAGTCTTTCCCAAAGCATAATCTTTTTTAACCTTTTCCATTTGTATCAGCATGAAACCTCCTTAGAGATAATACCTGAATTCAAGCAAAATATTATTGTCATAGGGAATAAAATCAAATTCTCTTCCCTTTAATATTCTAATATAATTTAAAGAAATAAGCGCGTTATCAAAATATGAAGAACTTAAAGAAACACCTACAAGCCCGCTCTTCCACTGGGGGTGAATCAAAGAAAACAAACCTATCCCGCTTGTTTTGTCCTTTGTCCATTGAACCATTGAATAAATATAATGCCTGCCTGTATAACCCCAGTTCAAAAACTCACTAATAGCCTCTTCGCCCAGAGCATCATACTCATTCGTCGTTAGCCCCATCTGATTATAAAAGTATTCACTCTGCAAGTAGAAATTACTTCCGATTGTTTTATTAAATCCTACAGTAGAACCTAAAGTAAAATCTCCGGAAGAATAATCAAAAGAGTGATCGGAAAATACAGTGAACCCAAGAAGAGAAAAACGCACTCCTAAACCCGTATAAACAGCATCTCTACTAAAAATAAGCGGAAAATGAGTCTCCACACCCAATGTGAAAAAAGTGAGTCTTATTCCCGCCTTAACACTATCAATATCGGGGATATCGTCGGGCAGGAAAACAATAAACTCCGGGGTCATATATGAAATATTATTATATCTGGCACTCAAAATATTTTTTCCCGATCTCAAAAGTTCTTCATCGAAGGGCGACATAGAAGACCTGGCATAGAAAAAAGGAGAATAAAACATTCCATATCCCCAGAATAAACTCTCTCTACCGAGAGAAAATTCATATCCCCTATGATTCAAACTTACAATTGCCCTATCTATCGAAAGATAAATGGTGTCAGTTGGAGAAATAAAACCCGTCCTGAGCGAAAGAGCAAAAGACGAATTATCGCTTTTTTCCTGCATATGAATTCTATTTTCAAGATGATAAAAGATATTATCCTCTGTAAAAATTAATTCACTTCCAAAAGAAGTTTTAAAAAAGCACAAGAAAAGTAAAATCATCTACCTAAATTTTCCGGCTTGAAAAGTGAGGAGGATATATTTTTTAGACTTTTGAATGAAAGAATCTTTACTTCCGTATAACTCTTTGCACTTAGAACGTTAGACATCTTCAAATAGGTTGCGTAAGGATCTCCTTCAATAATCTTAACACTATCCATACTCATCTCCCTGAATAATCTGCCGGATAGAGTGTAGTATTCAAGATAAGCAGGGATAAAATTGGATTTACGCACTTTCATCGTAATTCTTTTATAAGGAGCTTCCCTGCTTTTCCCTTCAAGTTCAAGAAGATAATAATCCTCAAGGGAATCTATAGACGCGGCTTCAAAATTCTTTTCATAACTGCTTTCCATCAAATCACTATTTGAGAACTCGCTGCCGAGAAATTTATCCCTTGCGGAGAGACGCAACGGTTTACCTACCTCAGGAGCATACATCCAGATATTATTTTCGATTAAAAGGAATTTCCGTCCCGCCTCTCTTGCCGGCTCAAGGATTTCCAGATATGTTGCTTTTTTCCTTTCGGTAATTACCCGCATTTTGTAAGTTATCTCTCTGTCCTCGGAAAGATAGTTACGCATTTGAATAAGAGATTCGGACCTCTTTGGAGCCCTGACGGTATCAACTTTATTCAGTAATTCATCAGCAGTCAACGAAAAAATTATAAAAATTATATTAAACATCGTTCCTAAATATTAAGATACGAAATAAAAACAACCTGTCAAGAACTATTTCAAAACAAATGTCTCACACGGAGCCACTGAGGACACAGAGCTCAACCACAACTCCCTTAATTTTATGTGTTTAAAAGAACACAGAGAAAAAATAGAGAACCTACTTAACCATCCTTATTCTCAAAAAAATTTGTTGTAAATACTAAATTAAAAGTATTTGAGCATAAAATTTCGGGTGGCAGGCAAATTTTATCTTTGGATTACTTGATTTTTTTCTTGAAACTTTTAAAAATTTTATTATAATTGTAATTATGAAAGAAATTTCGAATCTTCAATATAAATACGTAAAATTAAGCAAATTTCTATCTTTTGTTTTAAGACATCATCCCGAACAATATAATCTCGAGCTGGACGAAGAGGGCTATGCTTTTTTAATTTACCTTCTCAAATCGTAGTATTTTATTTTCACTTCTAACAGCAATCTTACTTCCATCATCACTTAACCAGAGATCCTCAGGATTAGAAACTTCCTGTGACCACGCTTTAACGCCGTTAAACTGTATTAATTCGACCTTATTGTCATAGGCAATCTCGATAAGCTTTGCCGCCTCCGCAATACGAGCGTTATTTACATGCCATCTTGTTCCCA
>CAZRYJ010000072.1:0-10103 GCA_964604245.1 uncultured bacterium
GCTGGATTGAGGTAGAAAGCAAAGAAAACAAGGGATCCACCTTCACAATTTTTATTCCCAAGAGGTGAAGAGTAAAGAGATAATAGGTCGCAGATAAACGCAGATTTTCAGGATTTCCCAACCATCAAACACACGAAACCCAACTACACCAATCAATTTTTTATTTTTAATTACAAATACACAAAAATAATATCCTGCTGATCCTGTTTAATCTGCGTCCAATTATTGGGGTGTTATGATGGGTATCCGTACTTATCAGTGTTCATCTGTGATTATTTCCTTTTTTTAAAAATAGGAACAACAAATTGCACGAATTACACAAATATGCTTTATTCTTTTTCTAAATCTTAAGTACAAAACACGAAACCTTTGAATTCTGTTTTCTTGGTTTTCTGTTTTATCTCTGCGAACTCAGTGTTTTTTTCTTTTTTACCACAATTATTTCTCTGTGTCCTCTGTGGTAAAATTAGTTTTCTGAATCGAAATAGGGTTTTCTTTGCGAAAATCCGGCAAAAATATATCTCCCGAATCAGCTTCCTGTGTCCAGCCGTTTTCGAGTCCCAGTTCCATTCTTTTTATCTCTACAGCTCTTATTTCATTTTCGGTAAGCCGTCGGTTGATTTCAGGAAATTTATTGGCATTATAAACAGGATAATACTGACTCATAAGACTTAAATGGATATTTTTATCAATTGAAGCAATCTTCTCCAGAACAGAAAAACTATTATCTATATTACCAGGAATAATCAAGTGCCGGATAATCAATCCCTTCTGGGCAATATTATTCTTCTCTTTCAATTTTCCAACCTGGAGAAACATTTCCTTGATGGCTTCTTCCGCTAGTTTACTGTATCTTGGAGCATTCGAATATTTTACCGCTAATTTATCATCCATATATTTAAAATCCGGTAGATAAATATCAACCAATCCGTCCATTGCCCGTATAATTTGCAGCGATTCATAGGCATTGGAATTCCAGACAATCGGAATAGTTAATCCTAACCCGCGGGCAAGGATCATTGCTTCTTTCAAGAATTGCCACCAGAGGGTAGGCGTAACGAGATCAATATTAAGTGCACCCTGGTTCTGTAGCTCAATCATAATATTTGCCAGTTCGGGAATAGAATATTCCCTTCCCAGTTTTTCTTGTGAAATTTGATAATTCTGACAGAAAACACAACGTAGATTACAACTCGAAAAGAAAATTGTTCCCGCTCCATATCTTTTTTCCCGGGAAGATGAGACGCAAGCACGACCAATCAACGGTGGTTCTTCACCAAAATGTTTTCCATACCAGGCAATTTTTATTTTATGATTTTCCATATTCTAAAATATATCAATTTGATTAAACTAATTTATAAAAGTCTATAAGTGATTTTAAAAAACCTGAAAATCTGCGTTAATCTGCGTCCCAATCACCACGTTTCCAGCATTAAACGAAGTAAAGAATCCCTTATCTTTACAGCAACGGAATCAACCGCTTCCAACTCATCAGATGTAGAGGGATAAATAAAAGATTCACTAATATTTTTTTCCCATTCATCTTTTTCTTTATCTTTCTTCTTAAGAGAAAATTTTACATTAACAGATAACCGGTATTCTTCAACTTCTCCTTCCGACGTATATGATTCCGAACTCCTTTTATAACGATCGACAACTCCCACCAACAAGTAATCACCATCAGAATTTGTTTTAATCTTCACCCTGCCATCATTAATAAAAGCATCTATCAGGTTCTCTGTTAAAATCCTGCCAATATCAGCATTTTGTGTTTTATTTCCTAAAGAAGCTATTGATAAAGTACCGTCAAAAGAACCGGTTCTAAAAGAATAAGCACAGGAAAAAAAAGAAAAGATTAATAGGGCGCAGATCCACACAGATTTTCCCGGATTTACCCCCACCCCACTTGCCTTCAATTCTTTATTCAAATTTAATTTCAGACACCTCTTATTTGCTTTCATCAACATAGCTCTTATTTATGTAATTCGTTGTTAGTCCTGGGTGCTGTGGGTTGGGTCGTCTTAAGTAAACATAATAAAAAGGAGGCGTGGTAGGGCTCTGTGTTCTCTGTGTGTTCTTTTTTCTCTGTGTACTCTGTGGTAAATTCTTTTTGTGGGGTCGTTGGTGTGGTCAGCGGGTTGCGGAGTTCATTCATACAATCTCTCCCTCAAATCCTCAACATTATATTGCTTCCTCTGCCCACTAAACCATTTCTCAAAATACAACGACTCTTTTGATTGTTGAAGTTGAATCGCAAGTGCCGGTATAAGTTCCTGAAGCTTCTCACTCCCGGGTATTTTAAAATCTATCGTCTTAACAATAAATAAAGATTCGCCTACTCTCACTGGAGGCAGAATTCCATCTTTCCTAACATAAAAAGACAAAAGAGCTACTTTTTCCGGAACATTATATTTAGCATAACTGCTTAATGTAAAATAAGAAGTTTTACCCCATTTTCCTTTTTCCGGCTTACGAGGTAATTTATCTCCGGAGAAATTCTTCAGAGCATAATTTTTTGCTCTTAGGGCCGCTTCAAAGTTTATGAGCGAATCCTTAACTTCCGCTTCTATTTCGGAAAACGGAGGTATGCCCTCTTCTTTCTCCTCAACCCAGAAAACATAAAAACCACCCTCCCCTATAAGCGGATAAGAAATATCCCCTTCCTTCGGATCAACAAGGAAAGCCGCGAAATTCACCGGAAGACTCGGAAAATCACCTTTACCGTAAGAAATGTACTTGGCATTGTATTTTTCAGAAATACTCGAATCGGGAGAATTACGAAGCTTTTTTACCAGTTTCCATCCTTTAGTGGAAACATTCTGAAATTCCTCAAATGAAGGAAACACAGGAAGTAATATCTCTGCTATATTAACAGAATCTCTACGTCGATCTCTAAGCTTCAAAATATGAAACCCCATATCGCTTTTAATAGGAGCGGAAACCTTTCCCTTACCCATTCCAGCAATGGCAGTCGCAAATTGATAGGTTAAACTTTTAGTTTTAACCCAACCATTAAAAAGGCTTCTATCATCCGGAAAATATGAATATTGCCCCATAAGCAGTTCAAAAGAATCCGTTTTCGCTCTTTCTATTATAGATCCTGCGAGGTCTTTTGTCGTTTGAATCATTTCATTATTTACCGAAACAGGAAAAAAAACATAACCCAATTTCACAAAGCGATCTCTTCTAAACATCTCTTTATGCTCCGAATAAAAATCTTCCAGGGAAATAGAAGTCTCAGGGTTTTTCCATTCTTTTAAAGACAATTTAATATACTCAATTTTTACCTTGACTGAATCCTCCAATAATTTTTCAATTGCGTTGCCACTTGTTATTCTTACCGTAGATAAAATTTCTCCGCGTAAAATAGCCATAGGAAAATTTTCGGCTATCTGAGACGCGTAAGATCTGATAAATTGATCCGCGCGCGGATCACCAAGTAACGCATAATACCTATTATAATCAAACTGTCCGTCTATCCAGAAATCCGGGTTTTGTGTAATCTCAGGAGGTGGATTTCCCCTGATAATATCTATCAACTGTTCATCCGAAATAGATATTTTTCTTTTTTCAAGTAGATCATTAATTATCTTTCGGGTTATCAATTGGTTTATGGCTGCTTCAGAGGTCTGTCTCTCTCTTATTGGATCCGTTCCCATAGCGCCTCTTATACGCTGAAGCTCTACCTTTAATAAGTTTCCATATTCTCTGGTCGTAATAGTTTCATCATCTACTTTTGCAATTATATTTTCCTTTTCTCCACTACCTTTCCAAAACATAGTCGTGCCGAACCCTATTGCCATAGAAAAAACAAAAGCCGCAGCAGCAAACCATAGAAAATACTTTGTTACCGACCGAACCTTTTCCATTATCATAGTAATTACCTCCTTAACTTTATAATACTCTTAAAGATTTTTTACTATCAAATACATAAACTAATCATTTTCGAAAAAAGCCACCTAAACTCGTTGGTAAGTTGGTCTGTTAGTACGCTGGTGTGTTATTTTTTTTTCTTTTCCTCTGTGTTCTCTGTGGTTTTTTCTTTTTTATCACAATTAATTACTCTGTGCCCTCTGTGGTTCATGTTTTTTTTCTTTTCTCATTCTGCATGTGAATTTTTACTTTCAATATAATGGACAAACTTTTCCAATCTTTTAATCACTTTTTCCTTACCAAGAACTTCTAAAAGTTCAAATAGACCCGGCCCAAAAGTCATCCCGCTAACCCCCAGCCGGACAGGATGTATAAGCTCTCCTGCCTTACAATTTAGTTCTTCGGAAAGTCCCCGCAAAACACTTTCCATGTTTTCCTCATCAAAAGGGTCCAACTCACTGAATTTTGTTATTAATTTCTTTATTCTAATTCCAACTCCAGGATAAATGCGTTTTTTAAATCCTTCCTCATCATAAGTAAAATCATCTGTAAAAAAATACCGTCCTATTTCAATAAAATCTTTTAGTTTATTAGCCCTACTCCCCATCGACTTAATAACTTTAGCAAGATAGTCCGGATCATTTATTTCAAATCCATTATCCTTCAAATATATCTCAAGCCTTCTAACCGCCTCGTCTACATTTAACTTCCGTAACCATTCTCCGTTAAGCCACTCAAGTCGGTCGCGGTCGAAAACAGCAGGTGTCGAATGCACATTCTCAAGCGTAAATTTTTCTTCCAATTCTGCCAACGAAAAAACTTCTTCTTCAGTTTTCGGAGACCATCCAAGAAGAACAAGACAATTTATCATTCCTTCCGGGAAAAATCCTTCGTTTTTGTAATCAAAGATATCCACCGCGTCTTTCCTTTTAGAAAGTTTTGTTTTGTCCTTACTGAGTATTAAAGGCAAGTGTCCAAACCGCGGAATATCCCAATTAAAAGCTCTGTAAAGGAGAATCTGCTTCGGGGTGTTCGATATATGGTCATCACCCCGTAAAATATGACTTATCTTCATCCGGTGATCATCTACAACAACAGCCAGATTATACGTCGGAGAACCGTCAGCCTTCAACAACACAAAATCTTCGATCTCCGAATTTTCTCTTTTAATTTCGCCGTGCACCAGATCATCGAACCCGGTAAAGCCATCGCCGATAAGAAAACGTAAAGCCTTTGGTCTCCCCTCTTCCTCAAATCCCTTTCTTTCCTCTTCCGATAGGTTATAACATCTCCTATCATACATCCATCTTTTCCTGGATTTCAAATACGAACTCTTCCTTTCTTTTATCTCTTCCGGAGTACAGTAACACCAGTACGCCATACCTTTATCAAGTAATTCCATAGCCTTTTCTCTGTATTGCTCGAAATGGTCGGATTGAAATAAAACTTCCTCATCCCATTTAAGCCCCAACCATTCGAGCCCCCTGAGAATAGAGTCGACCATTGCATCATCCGATCTTTTCAAGTCCGTATCCTCAATTCTGAGCAGGAACTTACCTTTATTAGCCCGGGCAAAAAGATAGTTAAAGAGAGCAGTCCTTGCCGTTCCCAAATGCAAATATCCGGTAGGCGAAGGAGCTATTCGTAATCTTATAGAACTCTCATTTTCACTCATTTTTTGAATTCCTCATAGTTTACATATATATGCTCTTTATAAAACAAGTCAAGGGCATTACCCCACCCAACCCCCCAAATCTTTTACCACAGAGAGCACAGAGAAAAAACACACACAGAGTACACAAAGACCACACCAAACCCTACTTTTCACTGTGTTGTTTAAAAACCATCTCACAACAATCATTAGGAACAACAAATTGCACGAATTACACAAATATGCTTTATTCTTTTTCTGAATCTTAAGTACAAAACACGAAACCTTTGAATTCTGTTTTCTTGGTTTTCTGTTTTATCTCTGCGAACTCAGTGTTTTTTTCTTTTTTACCACAATTATTTCTCTGTGTCCTCTGTGGTAAATGTTTTTTTTCTTTTGTTTTTCTCTGTGTGCTCAGTGTTTTTTTCTTTTTTCAACACAATTATTTCTCTGTGTCCTCTGTGGTAAATGTTTTTTTTCTTTTGTTTTTCTCTGTGTACTCAGTGTTTTTTTCTTTTTTTAACACAATTATTTCTCTGTGTCCTCTGTGGTAAAATTAGTTTTCTGAATCGAAATTCGGCACTTGACCCATCATAAGAAAACGTTATAATCTAAACTAAGAATTTTCATGATATAGAAAACATAAATTTAAATCTATAGTCTTTTGGATAGAAAAATGGAGAAAGAATACAAAAAAATGAAACCAATAGTAAAAATAAAACATGATGAAAAATTTAAAAATCTTAATCTCTCTGATAATTTCATTCACATTTATCCCTATCGGTAAAGCATCTGCAATGAAAACTACCGGCACTGAAAATCTTTCGAAACATAATGGCTCTTACTTCTCTGGGGAATACCAAAATCTTTTTACCGAGTTACTCGGCAAAAGTCAATCAGAGGTAGAAACTAAAATAAATAGTGTCTGGAATCAATTATTCTATGGTGATAGTAATACACAACGTGTATACTATCCCGTTGAACCCGATATGGCATACATTAAAGACGTTTATAATAACGATGTTCGTAGTGAAGGAATTTCCTACGGTATGATGATTGCAGTCCAGCTAGATAAAAAGGAAGAATTTGACCGGTTATGGAAATGGGCAAAAACTTATATGCAGCATAAAGAAGGTAACCGAAAAAAATATTTCGCATGGCAACTTAAGACAGATGGTACTATCATAAGCCCTAACTCAGCCTCAGACGGAGAAGAATGGATCGTTATGGCATTATTCTTTGCATCCGCACGATGGGGAAACGGCACAGGTATTTATAACTATAAAGCCGAGGCTCAATCTATTTTAGATGCTATGCTTAATAAAGCAGAAACTTCCGATGACGATACCACAATTTCAAACATGTTCAATAAAAAAGAAAAACAAATCGTCTTTGTTCCCCTGGGCAGTGCGGATGATTTTACCGATCCCTCTTATCACACACCTCATTTCTACGAACTCTGGGCACGCTGGGCGGATAAAGATACGCAGTTTTGGTATAATGCTTCTGTTGTAAGCCGTGAATTTTTGAAGAAAGCAACCCATCCAAAAACAGGATTAACACCTGACTATGCCCATTTTGATGGCAAACCTTTTAATCCCTTCGGAGGAGGAACTGATAACTTCCAATATGATGCATGGAGAGTCGCAATGAATATTGCTCTTGATTACGCATGGTTTACCCCCGATAGTTGGGCAATAACTCAAAGCAACAGATTACTTGATTTCTTCACCAGTAAAGGAATAAAAACTTACGGCAGTAAATTCGCTTTAGATGGAAAAACATTATCAGATACCCATAATCCGGGTTTGGTTGCCATGAACGCAATTGCCTGTCTTGCATCCACAAACGAAAACAGGATTGACTTCGTCAGAGAATTTTGGGATACCCCAATTCCAATCGAAGAAGGACGCTATTTCGATGGATTGCTTTATACACTGGGTATGCTTGCCGTAAGCGGTAACTTCAAAATTTATGATCCAACGGGGAGAATCGTCCCTGTTCACTTAAGTAACGAATAAAAGTAACTATTGTTAGTGTTTTAGTGTGTTTTTTCAACAAACAAACCAACGGACCAACCGACCCACAGACCAACAATTAACTAAATCTGCGTCCCATTCCCTCTATTTCTACCATCTTGACAGACTCGGTTCACCTATTATTATAACGGATGAGGATGGTAATGTGGTAAAAGAAAAGAAATACGAAGCATTTGGGAATTTAGTTTGGGGAGAAGGGGATGATGAAGACAACCGTGAATTCACCTCAAAAGAAAAAGACCCGACAGGATTTCATTATTTCGGCGCGAGGTATTATTCCGGTGATATTGGGAGATTCCTATCTCCTGATCCGCATACGTTGTATCCGGGGAATATAAATTTAGCTAATTCACAGGAGCTTAATCCTTATGTTTATTGCAGGAATAATCCAATGAAATATGTGGATTTGTTAGGGTTAGAAGAGTCTAGTTTATTGGACTATTGGGAAACCAAACAACAGATAGACAGATATCAACAGACACGTGTTTCTATGGGATACTTCGCTGTTGTGAGTGGTGATGGTTCAGCGGTTGCTGATAAAACTGCTGTATCTGGACCAAATAATGAACAGAAGACCTGGGGTTATGCTTCGGAGAGCATTGCGTTGGGCCTTGGCCCTGCTACATTTGAAGGAGGCGTATACTATCTAGTTGATCCCTCTACATGGATGTATCATTGGTGGATATTTGTGCAACTCGGAGGAGGTTTAAATCTTGATATAGGGATACCGGTTACAGGTGCCGTACAAATTGAATTTGGAACGTTTACGATGAATGCTGATATAAACCCTGCTAATATGGATCCCAGCTCTTTTGCAGTATCTGGATTTCTTGCTATAGGACCTGGAATATCAGCTCAACATACCTGGTCATGTTCAGGAGGTTCTGGTACGACAATGGGAGGGGCTGGAGGTATTGGGTTAAGTGGCACTTTTATGTATACTTATTCTTTTTATCAAGGTACTGGAAGTGTTGTACCAGATTATATAAAACAATTGATAAACAAATAAAGGAGGGAATTTTAGAATGAGAGGGACACTAGTTTTGATAGCTTCCGTTTATTATCTTTTTGTAATAGTGTTTTCCATATATATTTCACTTACTAAAATCAAACCTACTGTGGAAAAATACACAGACATAGACTGGTTCAGAACCAAAACTTTCGAGAAATACAAACTCATGTATGTTGATTACAGAAAAATATGTAAAGATAATGGTTTATCCGTGAGTTACGGTAATATAATGAATACTATCACAGTTATTGCTTTGTTAATATTTTTACTGTTTATTTTCACTATGTAACTATTGGTGTAATGTATCAATAGGGTTAAGCATTGGAATGGGAATCTTTGTGGGAATGGTTATAAAGTCGAGTATGAATATGTATTTGTGTATTTTGTATTTGGTGTATTTGTGTATTTGGTGTGTGAGTATCAACGGGGTCAGACCTTGAAATGTGAAAAGGTTGACAATTCCGTTTGAGGGAGTAATATGTAGATATGGCAAGACCATATCGATTACAGGGGGAAGGGTACTTATATCATATTACGAGTCGGGGTGACGATAGGAAAAAGATATACATCAGTAAATATGATTACGAAAAGTTCTTAGAATATCTCCTTAAGGCAAAAGAGAAATACAAATTTTATGTTTATGCTTACTGTTTAATGTCTAATCATTACCATTTATTGATCGAGACTAAACTACCTAATCTTTCGAGAATAATGCAGTATATAAACACTGCGTACACTGTCTATTACAATAAAAAAAGGAATAGAAGTGGTCATTTATTTCAAGGCAGGTATAAGTCGATAATAATCGAAGGAGATAGTTATTTTTTAGAATTAACCAGATATATACACCTGAATCCTGTACGAGCGGGGATGTCGGAAACGCCGCAAGGATATAAATGGTCAAGTTTTCAAGGGTATATGAACAAGAAAGGAGATGGTGTTATAGATAGACAAGAGATTATGAGATATTATAAGGTCAATCCTTCTAAATATAAGCAATTCGTTTTAGATGGAATGGATAAAAAATCTGATATTTTTAATAAAGTTTATGCAGGATTTATACTTGGCAGGGTAAAATTTATTAAAGATACACTAAAAGATTTAAAGCTTCAGGTAGACGGAGGAGAAGATTTTTCTTATAGTAAAAGAATAATCAATGATGTTGATATAGATGATATAGTTAAAGAGATAGCCAAATACTACAAAAGATCCCCTGAAGAGCTTTACAACGGAAAGAAAAAACCCATCCTCGCAAGAAAAGCAGCAATATATTTATCTAAACGCTTAACGGGATTAACTAACAAAGAGATCGGAAAAGCCTTTAATATAACTTACTCAGCGGTAAGTAAATCAGCCCGGGATATGGAACGAATAATGAAAAAAGAACAGAAAATAAGGAGAGATGTCGAATTACTCATTTCACATTTCAAGGTCTGACCCCGATAACACGATAACACGATAACACCGATAACACTATTTTTAATACGAGTACGCATTGAAATAAGAAAAGCGTGAGTTCGAAGCACTT
>CAZRYJ010000073.1:0-9970 GCA_964604245.1 uncultured bacterium
AGAGCACCTGCCTTGCACGCAGGAGGTCAGCGGTTCGACTCCGCTCGCCTCCATTTTTAGGAGCCAAATGAACCCGATTTTAAAAATAATCATTTTTTCTCTTCTTCCCATATCGGAACTCCGAGGCAGTATTCCTATAGGTCTTTCTTCCGGCTTGCCTTTATCTTTAGTTTTTCCGATTGCTGTCTTATCCAATATTTGTGTTTTTCCCATTTTTTATTTTTTCCTTACTTTTATTCATAAACTATTGATGAGATTGACATTATACAGAAAATCGTTCGATTATTTCCTTGAAAGAACGAGAAAGAAGATTGGTCCGAAAGTAGAAAAATACGGTTATCTTGGTCTGACTTTATTCGTAGCTATTCCCCTGCCGGTTACAGGTGCATATACGGGAACTCTTGGGGCATGGTTTTTTAAGATGAAAAAGAGAAAATCTTTTTTAGCCGTGATTTTAGGAGTAATTGTTGCCGGTATAATAGTAAGTATCGTTTCTGTTTTTGGTATACGCATATTTGATATCTTTATAAAGAAAAATTTGTAAAAAGGAATTCAGAATCCCTTCCCAACCCCAAAAATAATTTTACCACAGAGAGCACAGAGAAAAGGAAAAACACACAGAGAAAAAAATTATATTTTAGTTTATTTAAAACTCAACCCATACCCCAAAAACAATATCTCACACGAAGCCACAGAGACCGCAGAGTTTTACTTTTGTTTTTTTCTACTCAACCACTCAACTACTTAACTACTTAACTTATCTGGAGAATCCATAATCCTATTCGACGATTCAACAATTCAACCATTCAACTGATCCGAAGGATCCGAGACCTGATACCTAAGTTAAATATTGACATTTAGACTCTTATATATATTATCTAAATTATGAAAAAATTATACTTTTTCGTTTTCTTAATGGTGTTTCTGCCTTTTACTTTGTTTTCTCTTTATCTTGATTTTGAGATAGTGGGGGAGTATGAGGGAAATACCGTTTATACAGATATAAAAATCCTTGGCAGATACGCTTTTCTACTTGCAGGAAATAACGGTGTTCATATATTCGATGTTTCAAAAGCCTATAGACCTACGAAAATTTCTGCGATAGAATCGATGGATCATAGTTATGCGATTGATGTAAAAGGTTTTAAATTGTATGTCGCGGATGGCACAGCGGGGGTAAGGATTTTTGATATAAGGGATATAAGGAATCCGGAGCAGGTTTCTTTTGTGCCAACAAGTCACAAATCGCTTGATCTAAAAGTTTCCGGTGATTATTGCTTTGTAGCGGATGGAGAAGGGGGTTTTCGAATAATTGACATATCAAAGCCTTTTTTCCCGTATGAGATATTAAGTTGGGATGAGTCCGATTATGTAAATTCAATCGAAGTTGTGTACGATTATGCTTATTTCGCGGACGAAAAAGGTATCTTAGCACTATTTGTTTCCGATGATCCTGATTCGCTTGATAACTATGTAAGAATTAGTGAGATTGGACCGGTTAATAAGGTTATTTCGGATGGGCGGTTTCTTTTTGCTGCTTCCCGGGATAGGGGCTTGCTTGTTGCAGAGATAATGGATGTTTCCCACCCTTTAGTACAGGAGTTGACGAAGAAATACAGTGGGATTGAAGATTTTTTTCTTTCAGGTTTTTATCTTTATATTGTGCAGGATGGTATGATAAGGGTTTTCAATATATTAGTTCCTTTTAATCCCTATTTTGTTGGTAATATTACTCTTCCCTCAGAAATATCTGCTGTGTATGTTCGCGGCAATTTGATTTACGCGGCGTGTGGTTTTGATGGTTTTAAAATTCTTAAAATTTCAGATTAGTAAATTTTCAATATTACAGTTATCTACAATGGAAATTTGTGAGATTTTCGTGTTCTAAACACTTGCGAAAGTTGAGTCTTTGTATATATTCGGGTTATAATGGATTTTGATTTTATTATAGTCGGAGCAGGTCCTATTGGTTCATATCTTACAAAGTCTCTTGTAAAAGAGGGCTTTTCTGTAGGTATTTTTGAGAGAAAAAAGGAAATAGGAGAAGGAGTAATATGCAGCGGAATAGTTGGAAAAGATGCTTACGATAAGTTTAATCTACCCGAAAAAGCAATAATCAGAAAAATATCTTCGCTTAAAGTTTTCTCTCCTTCGCTAATAGAATTACAGTATTCTAAAGAAGAGCCTTTTGCATATATTGCAGACAGGAAGATTTTTGACAAAGAATTGTTTGGAAAAGCTTTGGAAGGCGGAGCTGAGAGTTTTTTACAAAGTAAGGTATTTGATATAGAGGGGGAAAAAGACAGAATTTTAGTAAAATATTCTGAAAACGGTAGAGAATCGAAAAAAAGTGCGAGATGTATTGTTCTGGCTTCGGGAACCAATTTCTCTCTTCACAAAAAGATAGGCGTTTCTGCTCCCGAGAAAATACTATGGGGAAATAGAGTCCAGGCGAGCGGAGGAAATGGTAATGGTTCTGTTGAGGTCTATATTTTGAGTAAACCGGATTTAAGTTCTTTTGGGTGGATTATCCCTTTGAACGGACATACAAGAATAGGAGCCCTTTCGCATAAGAGTAGTCAGGAGACGCTTAAGAGTCTTATATATAAGAGTAACGGAAGATTTAAGGTTAATATGGATACAATAGAAAAGGCTCCTATCGCCTGTGGAAATTCGAATAAAATATTTGGAGAAAGAGTAATTGCGGTAGGGGAGGCTGCAGGTCAGGTAAAAACAACGACTGGAGGAGGAATCTATTACGGTCTGATTGGAGCTTCAATAGCAAAAGAAGTTCTCATAAAAGCCGCTAAAACAAACAATTTCTCCGCCAATACTTTGAGTGATTATGAGAATGTCTGGAGAAGCAGGATGGGAGATGAAATAAAAAATGGCATTATGGTACGAAACATGGCATCAAAAATCACGCCCCGGTTAGTTGATAACGTTTTCGATTTTTTAAAGAAAAATCCGTCTATAAAACAAGAATTAGAGAACAAATTCTGCTTTGATTATCATCAGGATATAATAAAGTCCGGTGTTAAATTTTTCCTGAATAAAATACCGAAGAAATTCTTTTCGTTTAGTTCTCCCGGTAAGTAGTGTGACAGATCCTTCGGATCAGTTAAGTTGTCAAATCGTTGAGTAGTTAAATTGGACCCGCCAACCCAACATAAATAGGAATAACAAATTACACGAATATCACAATTTTTAAAGGAAAGTTTGAAAAAATCTTTGACGGGAATAAAAAAGAAAAGATTGCGTTTTTTCTTTAGCGTTTTTAATTGCCATCCGTATTTTTGACCGTAAAATTTCCAATCTTCAGTTAACTCCCCATATTCCTCTGAAAGGTATTTTTTGATTTCTTGCCATAGTTCATATGTCCTGCTCAATGCTTCCTTCAACATTTTATCGTTTGGTTTTTTACTTTTATCGTCGAATATACTATCAGCCGTTTTTCCTCTCCGTGTGTAACTGTATATTATTGGATTTGTCGAATATCATATTTGTTTAATAAGTTACGAGATTCCTTTTATCTGTCAAGCGGGGGAGGGATTTGAACCGTTAAATGGTTACTCTCTTGCGGATTTTCAATAAATCCATAACATTGATTTCGGACTTTAAATTTTAAAAGAAGGAGGAGTATATGTTTTGCGAAGTGTTTAACAGATCAGTAAGATTTTTATTGGTAGTATTATCTGTTATATTATTGTTGTCATTTGAGATTAAAGCGACTACCTGGAATAAGGATTTTAAAGAGTATGCTACCCTCACGGGACATAAGCAGGGAGTTGTCAAAGCTGTGTTCAGTCCGGATAGCAAATATTTATCTCTAAGTAACAAAGATTTTCATGTAAATATATGGGATGTATCAACAGGGGAATCTCATGTGATGATAAATGGTTTTAACGAATGGCCGGGGCAAGTTGCTTATAGTCCGGATAGTAAACTATTATTAACCACGGATTATGAAAAAATAAAGATATGGGAAGTGCCTTCAGGTAAATCCTATAAAATAATTGAAGGAGTTGAGGCGCCTTTTGCTGTAAGTCCTGATGGAAAATATCTTGCAGGTAAGTTCAAACCTTTCGGTGGGGCATATCAATTAAAGCTTTATTCGTTTCCTTCAGGTGAACTGAAAAATAATGTCGATAGCGTTCATAAAAAGATGATTAGATATGTGAAATGGAATGCTGATGGTTCTCTGTTTGCTTCTTCGAGTGATGATGGGACACTTAAGTTATGGGATGGGAAAACCGGGAATCCGGTAAAGGTTCTATTCACAGGCAAAAAAGTAGGTTTGTTTAAATTTAGTCCGGACGGTAAATACGTTGCCGCCATTGTTGGGGAAGACCCCGGCAGTTTTTTTAAACCTGCGGAAGTTATTATTTGGGAAGTCAAGACCGGTAATTCAATTAAAAAAATAGAAGCTTTTGATAAAGGGCTTGAAGCTTTATCTTTTAGTCCTGATGGAAAATATCTCGTAACCGGTGAACGGGGTCCAAAGGCATCACTCTGGAATATCCCTTCAGGCGATCTTGTGAAGACGTTTGAAGGACATAAATACTGGGTTTCGCATGCCTCTTTCAGTCCCGATGGTAAATATTTGTTGACCGGAACAGCTGATGAATTTATATTATGGGATGTTGCTACAGGAGGAAAAATCAAATCTTCAATTGCGGCCAAACAAGGTTTAACCTCGGTAGTTTTTAGTCCCGACGGAAAGGTTATCGCTACAACCAGTACGGATAATACTGTGAAACTCTGGAAACCTTTAGGAAAATAAACATAAAATATATTGGTTAGATAGTTAGTAGGTCAAGTCCGACGGGAGGTAAAAAGGATTGCTTGAATGCTATTCCTGTATTCTTTTCAAAGAAGAGGCTTTGACTTTTATCGCTGGTGGTTTTCCGGTCCTAACAATTAAAAATGGAGGTATGGTATGAATAAATCGGCAGCTGTATTCAAGCAGATTAAAGAGAGCAGGGTAATCGCAATTTTGGCTCCCAGGACTATTGACGAATGCATTACGGCTTATGAAGTATTGCATCCTCTTGGTATTACACTTGAGATCGTTTTTCGCAGTGAAATTGCTTCTTCAGGGATAAAAGCTGTTCTTGATAAGTATCCTGATGCGCTCATGCTTGCCGGTACAGTTATGACCGTAAAACTGGCAGAACATGCTATCGGGCAGGGTGTTGCTGGGATTATATCTGCCGACTATATTCCGGAAGTTCTGGAAGTTTGCGTTTCTAACGATATTATGTGTGTTCCCGGTGGATTGAGTGATGCCGGGAAACAACTTGTCAGGAAGGCGCAGCTTTATAGTTGTGAATTTACGGAATTAAGAGAAAAATATCCTTACCAGTGGGTATATAAGCTTTTTCCTGCTGTTACAGCCACGAATTCGTTTTTTGGTATTGTAAAAGCGTGGAAGGGACCTTATAAAGGTTTGACCGTATTTTATACCGGTGGTGTATCTACCGAAAATCTCGCGGATATTGTAAAAGGTGACCCTGATGGAATATTTTGCGGTTCTGTATTGACTAAGGATGTACGTAATCCAAAAAAGATGGAAGAAGTTGCAGAAAAGTGGATATCTATTATCTATTCAAAAAATTAATTTAGTTATCCTCTACATTATCTCAATTGAAAGTGGCGAATTAAGTTCTTTTATGATTTTTTCCAGATAATTGATGAATTCCTCCTCACTTTTAATTCCTTCTAATTCCTGTTCCCAGGCGGCAAGAAAATAATAAGTTAATTTCCCGTCTTGGGTTTTAAGAATTACTACCTCGTTCAGTTCATCTTCAGTTATTTTTATTTTATCTTTATTCCTATATAAAACTGCCATTCCCAGTTTATCGCCTATAATACTTTGATTTCCATACGAGGCTAAATAACACCACCTGCTTTCTTTATCTTCCGATTTTAGAATGTTAACCTGTTCACTTTTTACGATTCCTGTGCATACATTATCGATACCTTTATCGAAAATAATATTATGTTTTGTTAACCTGCTTCCCGCTGTAATGGAAAGATCGGAAGTTATTTGATGTTTTCCAGAATTTGTTTTCCATCCGAGATATTTTATTTGTAATAGTGAATACACGGGTCCATCCGCTAAAATTTCGCATATTAAACCATCAGTTTCGGATACTCTTTTTACTTTGCCGTTCTCCCATATTCCGACAGCGCCAATCCCAAGAGCATCACCAACCTTCAGGATATCCATTCCCCACGGAGACATTTCATGGTAGGATTCAAATCCGTCCTGTCCGACGTTTTGTAGTACCAAATCTGCAATTTTCTTTCCGAAAATATCTGTACCGTTACGCCAATCCAGGTATAACCTGTAACCGACCTTATCGGATTCCCAGCCCGGTCCTTCGAATCGAATGAATTCCGAGTGATCAGTATGTTCTACCGGGACTTTAAGATAATTGGTATCCTTAAAGGTTCCTCCTTCATATTTATTTCCTGCCCATTTACCTCCGGATTTAATGGATAGTTCTCCTTGAGTTCTCTTCGGATATCCTCTCTTCTTGTTTCCTTCTTTTGCGTATCTGAGGGTTAGCTTCTTAGTCTCTTTTGGAGAAAAGTCAACCAGGAAAACTATTTCTTCACCTTTATCGTCAATATTTATACTCTGGCTTGCCTGCTCTTTTCCATCTACAATTATCACAAATGCCCCGGGATTGAAATCAGGATGTTTCTCTTTTATCATCGTTATATTTACAAACACAGAAACCTCTTTTCTTTCTATATCGATTTCATTTGTTACCTCCAACGCGAAAGACTCCGGATATTCCCGCTCGAGTTCGCTGCAGGTACAACCTGATAAAATTATGAATAAAACAGGCAGAAAAAATTTTATTAATGAATTTCTCATTTACTCCTCCTACTTTATTACTTTATCTTCCTGTCCATCCGCCGTCTACGGTTAAAATGGTGCCGCACAGGTAATCTGATGCTTCTGATGCGAGGTATACAACTGCACCTTTCAGGTCCTCAGGAGTTCCCCATCTGCCGGCTGGGATCCTGTTTAAGATACCCTGATTTCTGTCCGGGTCTTCTCTCAGGGCTTGTGTATTATCTGTTGCTATATAACCGGGTGCTATGCCATTTACATTTACACCATGCTTTGACCATTCGTTGGATAGGGCTTTGATTAACTGTCCTATTCCACCTTTACTTGCCGCATAAGCGGGAACCGTTATGCCTCCGAAAAATGTTAAAAGAGATGCAGTAAATATAATCTTACCGTAACCTCTTTTTATCATATCCTTGCCGAATTCTCTTGCCAGCACAAACTGAGCGTTTAGATTAACCTCGATAACTTCATCCCAGTATTCATCAGGGTATTCGGCTGCCGGTTTTCTTTTTATGGTTCCTGCGTTGTTCACCAGGATGTCTATCCGTTTGAAATCGGTTTTTACTTTCTCTATAAACTTATACAGGGCGTCCCTGTGCGAGAAATCGCAGGCGTAACCTTTAAAATCGCGACCGTAAGATTTTACCAGTTTTTCCACTTCACTTCCCTCTTTAAGAGTGCGGCTCACTCCCAGGATATCCGCACCGGCCTGGCAGAGAGCCTGTGCCATACCGAGGCCTATTCCGCGTGTGCAGCCCGTAACCAGCGCTCTCTTCCCGTCCAGTTTGAATTTGTCCAGTATATTTTTATCTTTCATTTCAAATCCCCTATATCCAGATTATCCATGTCATCGAATGATTGGTTTTCTCCGCCCATTCCCCAGCAGAAACTGTAGGCAGAGGTACCCACTCCACTGTGGATGGACCAGCTGGGAGAAATAACAGCCTGCCTGTTGGATACAACAATATGCCGTGTTTCTTCAGGTTGTCCGCATAAATGAAATACTCTGTCGGATTCCTTGATGTCAAAATATAAATAAACTTCCATCCTGCGTTCGTGAGTGTGAGGGGGCATGGTATTCCATACATTACCCTCTGCCATTAAAGTTACGCCCATAACCAGCTGACAGCTCTTGACGCCGTCAGGGTGTATATGTTTGTATATCGTTCTTTTGTTTGAATTTTTATCCGAACCCAGATTCAGAGGTTCTGCATCTTTCTTTCTGGACAACTTTGTGGGATATTGGGTATGGGCGGGATAACTCAAAAGATAAAAAGCCGCAGGATCATCCGGGTTATTACTCTTAAATGAAATCTTTTCATTTCCTTTGCCTATATATAAGCAATCAAATTCTTCCATTTCATAGACATCACTATTAACCTCAATAGTGCCTTTTCCCCCAATGTTGAGGGCTCCCAATTCACGCCGTTCGGTAAAATAAGCTGCTCTCAATTCGTCTGTTGTAGAGAGTATGAGTGGACTATCAACAGGTACTGCAGAGCCGATTATAACACGATCGGTATCGGAATAGACCATTTCGATCGTTTCTTTCTTGAAAAGTGAGTGAATTAAAAAATTCTCTCTCAGTTCTTCGGTGGTCATACGGGAAAAACGAACAGGGTCTGCTGCATATCTTATTTCCATAACTCAATACCTCCTTAAATTTATTATAAATCATATTGAGAAAAGGAGTAAATGTCAAGGATTGAATTTCTTGCCAATATTGACAAATGTGATATTTAAGTTATTTTTCTTAAATAAGTGTGAGTGTTTTATATTTTATTATATAAGAACAATTGAAAAAATTTAAACAAAAGAGGTGAATAATGTCAAGAAGTAAAACCAAGTTCAGGTTGACTCAAAAAGTCACAAGGTATGGACGCCTATGTGCCGGCTTCGTCCTTTTCTGTATAATCTTTGGTTCATTGTCCCTGAAAGCAAAACCTTCTGGTGGTCCCTACGGTCCTATTCGGCAAACCTATGATTTGCCAAAGGTAACGGGCAAAATTTACTATGTAGCGCCCGATGGAAAGTCTGAAAACAAAGGAGAGACACTGGATAAACCCACAACAATCGGAAAAGCCATAGAGAAGGTGGTAACCGGAGACGCAATCGTAATGCGCGGGGGTACTTATCGTACCGGTGGCTTTTTGTTAAACCAGGGAATCACTATACAGGCATACGCCGATGAACAGCCTGTTTTAAAGGGAACCTATGTGGCAACGGAGTGGGAGGATCTTAGAAACGGATTATGGAAAACCTCCTGGTCCCGTTTATTCCCTGCCAAGCCTGATAACTGGTGGTGGCGTGACTGGAATGGTAAAACAACACCGCCTCATCGTTTCAACAATGATATGGTATTTGTGGATGGTAAATTTTTACAATCAGCGGGATGGGAAGGAGAAGTTGATGAGAATTCGTATTTCATAAACTATGATACAAAAGAAGTTTACATCGGCACCGACCCCAAAGACCACCTTGTAGAAATTACCGCTTTTAACTTTGCTATTATTAGAACGACCGGGAAAACTTACGGCAAAACTTCGGATAAGAAAGGACCGGTGATTCGCGGAATCACTTTTACCCAGTATGCCAGGCGAGCTATCTTTGTTGAAGGAACATTCCCTGAGGGTTTGTCCGATGAATCCAATCATGGAAAGGAAGTGGTAGGTACTACTTTAGAACACTGTGAAATTTCCAACTGCTCACGGGTGGCGGCTAGACTCAGGGGGGATAGTCTGGTGCTGCGGCATTGTAAGATTAGCAATACAAGCACAGAAGGTATTTACATTGAGGCCTCGAATGATGTCCTTTTGGAAAAAAACATTTTTACCAAGAACAACATCGAGAGAATCACAGGATACTTTCCCGCGGCAGTAAAGATTTTTAATCAGTCTTACCGTGTTACTTGCCGGGATAATCTGGTTATAGATCTTCCGTATTCAAACGGTATCTGGTACGATGTAGGCAATGTAGACGGCGTCTTTGTCGATAACTGGGTTCAGGATGTAGGTATTTTGAAAAGGGAATTTTCGAAAGAACGATTCTGGCCGAGCGATAATGGTTTCTTCTTTGAGATCTCAAAAGGGGCGATTTGCG
>CAZRYJ010000074.1:0-9918 GCA_964604245.1 uncultured bacterium
TTAGCGGCTTTGCTTGCCCCGTGGAATAGGAGTTCATCAGGTAGTTTCTTCTATTTCACGGGGCGAGCGCTATGTTCTCTTCAAAGAAAAATATTGACAATAAAGAGATAGTAATTACTTTACTGTTATGAAGATAGATGATGTAATTATAAAGAAAATAAAAAACGCGAAAACCGCTTTTGCTCTGACCGGTGCAGGAAGTTCGGCTCCGTCAGGAATTCCTACTTTTAGAGGTAACGAAGGTTTTTGGAAGGATAAAACTCCTTTTTCTTTGGATGCATTTAACGAAAATCCACAGGTAGTTTGGGAGTGGCATCTTGAAATCAAAGAAATGATAAGAAAAAAATCTCCTAATCCTTCCCATTTTGCTTTAGCCAAAATGCAGAGTCTTTTTAGTAATTTCGCTGTTGTCACACAAAATATTGACAATTTACATCAAAAAGCAGGGTCTAATAAAGTTATTGAACTTCATGGTAATATATACAGAAACAGATGTAATGACTGCGGTAAGATTTTTGGTGAAATCAAAACAAAAAAGATACCTGAATGTGATAAGTGTGGTGGCCTTATTCGTCCTGATGTGGTATGGTTTGGTGAGGAGCTACCGTATAGAGCACTTATCAAAGCAAGAGGATACGCCCAGAGCAGTGAAATATGCTTTGTTATTGGTACCTCAGGAGTTGTCCAGCCTGCCGCTTCGATTCCATTAATTTCTCGTGAACATGGAGCTTTTGTAATTGAAATAAATACGGAAAAAACTGTTCTTAGTGAACACCTGGATTGCTCTATTTTTGGAGATGCTTCGGTGATTCTCCCTGAACTGTACGAAAGGTTATTGTAAATGTCCGGCAAGCCTTCTTTATTTTTAAAAAAAGCAGAAAAATATAGAGCTGAGTATGAGGAAGTCCTGAAGTCACTTCGAAATCCGGAAATCATTAAAGATAGAAAAAAAATAATAGAACTTTCACAGGAAAAAAAGGCTTTAGAAAATATAATATTACCTTTTGATGAATACAAGGAAGTTTTAAATAAAATAAAAGAAGACGAGAAAATTTTAAAAGAGACCGAGGATGAAGAAATGATTGGTCTTGCGGAAGAAGATATTAAAGTTCTAGAAGAGAAAAAGAAACGGCTTTTAGATAAGATTAAAACTGCCATGATGCCGGAGAATGCGGAAGATAAAAAAAATTCGGTGCTTGAAATACGTGCAGGAACAGGGGGAGAAGAGGCGGCTTTGTTTTGTGCCGATCTTTTACGTATGTATTCAAGGTATGCGGAGAACATGGGATGGAAATTTGAGATAGTAGATTTCAGTAAGACGGAAATGAATGGATATAGGGAAGTAATAAACCTGATTTCCGGGGCAAATGTTTATGGACATATGAAATTTGAGAGTGGAGTTCATAGAGTGCAACGAGTTCCGGTTACTGAATCAGGAGAAAGAATACATACTTCTGCTGTTACTGTGGCAGTTCTTCCTGAAAGAGAGGCAGTGGAAGTGGAAATAGATCCTGAGGATTTGGATGTCGATTTTTTCTCGGCATCGGGACCAGGGGGACAACATGTTAATAAGGCCTGTTCTGCGGTTAGAATAGAGCATAAACCCTCAGGAATTATTGTTTCCTGTCAGGACGAGAGGTCTCAACATCAGAATAGAGAAAAGGCAATGAGACTTTTAAGGGCAAAAATTTTCGAATACGAGCAAGAAAAAGCAGATAAGAAGGTACGTTCTAAAAGAAAAAAATTGGTGGGTTCCGGAGATAGAAGCGAGAAAATAAGGACTTATAATTTCCCTCAAAATAGAATTACGGATCACAGGATAAATTATACCAAATACAATCTGGACTCATTTCTTGACGGAAGGATTAGTGATTTGATAGAAAATCTAAGGGCTGCCCAAAGAGAAGAATCCGACGATGAAATTGCTTAAAGTTATTGATTTTGGATGTGGAGAATTAAGGGATTTTAGTCTTGCGCCTGAGTTTGAAAGTTTTGTTTTTTTGGAAGAAGCAACCGGAAAAAGTAAAGAAAAAATACTTGTTTCTGAAGAGCAGATTAAAGAGGAAGATTTTTTAAAATTTAAAAATTATTTAGCCCGTAGGATTAAAGGAGAACCCTGGCAATATATAATTGGAAGTACAAATTTTCTCGGTTTTGATATTTTTACTGAAAAAGGTGTTTTCATACCTAGAGCGGAGACGGAATTGATGACTGATCAGGCTGTTCGTAAATTAAAAAATTTCGATAATCCTTATATTCTTGAGATAGGTTGCGGAACCGGCGCTATTTCAATATCAATTGCGTCTGGTATTAAGAAAGCGAAGATTATTGCAACTGATATTTCAAGAAAGGCAGTTAAGTTATCTAAGAAAAACATTGATTATCATAATCTTAGTCGGAGGATTAGTGTCGTATGCGTGGATTTGTTAGGGTGCTTTGGGAATTCGGGAAATTTCGATATGATTATTACAAATCCTCCTTACATACCGGAAAAGGATTTGATGCAAATCGATGATGTTGTTAAGAGCGAACCCTCCTTAGCTTTAAATGGTGGAGTAGGGGGAGCTCAAATTATAAACGAAATATTGAAATGTTCCTCTGATAAGTTAAAAGACGGTGGTTTGATTCTCATTGAAATTGATTATTCAAATATCCCTTATATTGTTATTCCTGAAGATTTAAGTTGTTCAATAGAAAAAGATCAGTATAATAGAATTAGATTTTTGTCTGGAGTTAAGATATGAAAATAGGTGTTTTTTATACGTCCGGTAAAAAATATATAGAAGTGGTTTTGGCCAATCTTGAGAAAACAGCAGCTGAGAACGGTTTTTCACTTATTCTATACGATGGAGATAAAGAAAAAATTAAAGAATGTGATTTCATTATTGCTGCAGGAGGAGATGGAACTTTTCTCTGGGCAGGTTCAATTATATATGGATTTGACATACCCCTTTTAGGTATAAATCTTGGAGGGCTTGGCTTTCTTACTGACATTAGGAAAGAAGAAATAAAGAATATTTTTAAAGATATTAAGTCCAAAAATTATGAAATTCAGGAAAGATTTTTTTTGAAGGCTAATTATAGGGGAGAAGAGAGTGTTGCTTTAAATGATGTGGTTTTTTCCTCAACTGACATAAGAGTAATTGACCTTGATATATATGTAAATGATAGCTTTGTAACGCAACTTTCCGGAGATGGTTTGATTGTCGCAACACCCACCGGTTCAACAGCCTACTCCTTATCCTCGGGTGGTCCGATTTTAAAACCCGATACGGATGCTATCGTTATAACGCCAATATCTCCTCATACATTAACTTTTCGTCCACTTGTCATAGATAAGGAATCTCGAATACTTATAAAAACTAAAGAGAAATGCCGGTTTGTTTGCGATGGTCAGAGGTTATTTGCGCTTGATTCAGATGAAGAAGTTTCTATAGAAAAAAATGTAAGTACTTTAAAAGTAGTAAAATTTAAGGATTGGAATTACTTTGATATTCTCAGAAATAAATTGAATTGGGGTAATGGATGATTAAAGAGATAAGAGTCAGCAATTATGCTCTTATTGAAAAAATTGAAGTAACTTTGAATCCTGGCTTTAATGTTCTTACCGGTTCAACCGGAACCGGAAAATCTATAATCATAAATACGCTTTCTCTTCTTCTTGGTGAGAAAGGAGACATAGCCTCCATAAGGAAAGAAGCTGATAAGGCTATTGTTGAAGGAGTTTTTTCTAATTCAAAGGAAATTAATATGATTTTAGATAGTTACGAGATCCCCGGCGAAGAGGAACTTATCATAAGAAGGATAATTAACAGGAAAGGTGGAGGTAGGGTTTATATTAATGGTTCAATCGCAAATGTCGATATTTTAAAAGAAATAGGGAATGTTCTCTTTGATATTCATGGGCAGCATGAACACCAGCTACTTATCAACGAAGAAACTCATATAGATTTTCTTGATTATTATGGAAAGTTAATGAGTGATAGGGAAATCATGAAAAAAAACTTCAAGTTATTGGGAAGTCTCAATGCTGAGCTTTCGGAGATTGAGTTAAAGAAAAATGAAATAGCTAATCGTAGAGATTTGTACGATTTTCAAAAAAAAGAACTTGAATGTGTAAAATTCAGCACGGAAGAATATCAGGAATTAAAAGAAGAAAAGAAAAAACTTGATAATTTCGAAGAAATTAAAGAATTGGTTGAATATGCAGCTTCATTTATAAGCGATGGAGAGCAGTCAATTCAAGTGAGGCTTTCTGAGATCACTTCAAACATTAAAAAAGCAGGCGAATTAGATAAGTCTTTAGCAAAAGTTGCTGAAAGACTGGAAGAATCGGATTTAATACTTCAGGACGCGTCTTTAGAGCTAGACAGATATAGGGACAGCCTTGATTACGATAAAGAGCGGCTTTCCGAACTTGAAGATATCGTGGATAAAGTCGAAAGCCTTATGAGAAAATACAGTAAGAATTACGAAGAACTTTTAGAAATGAAAGAATATTTATCTGCAAAGATTTTTGATATCGAGTCTTTAAAAGAAAGAGAGAAAGAGTTAAAAGATGAAATAGCTAAAAGTAAAAAAGAGCTTGAATCCCTTGCCCTGATGATATCCGATAAGAGAAAAGATGTTTCTAAGGATTTCGAGAAAAGGGTAGAGGATGAGATAAAAGATTTGGGTTTTGAGAAAGCGCACTTTATGGTTGAAATAGAAGAAAAGAAAGAAATTGATGAACAGGGCAAGGATGAGGTGAGGTTTTTATTTGAACCGAATGTTGGAGAAGGATGGAACAAGCTTTCCAGTATTGCTTCCGGAGGGGAGTTATCGCGGGTTATGTTAGCTTTGAAATCTATTCTTTCGGATGTAGACCGTGTTGAGGGACTTGTCTTCGATGAAATCGATGTCGGAATAGGGGGAAGTTTAGCAAAGAAAGTTGGGGAGAAGATGAAGGAAATAGGTAAAAGAAGGCAGGTTTTATGTGTTACTCATCTTCCTTCTATTGCCGCGGAAGCCGATTCGCACTTAACGGTTGAAAAGAAAGAAAGGGATGGTAGAACTATTACAGAGGTTAGAGAAATTACAGGAGATGATAGAGTAGAGGAAATTGCCCGGATGATTTCCGGTGAGACTTCAATCGAAACTGCAAGAAAACATGCCGCTGAGCTTTTGAGTGGGGCCAAGCCATAAAACAGAGAATTAGTGAATCAGCTTGGAGATTTTTATGTTTGTTATCAGAAAAAAATTAATAATATTACTTTCAATTCTTGTTACTTTTGGGTGTAATCGATGCTTCTTTTTATGCTTCGGAAAACCAGATGGATAACAATGGCCCGAAGCTACATTTTAATATTAAGTAAGGGAACGAAAAGATTAGAACTTGAAATGTGAAGAGGTTAACATTTTGTGTGATAATAACATGTTGACATAGTAGATAAAATATATAACTTTGAATACAAATAAATGAAAAAATTAAAATCATTATTACTTATTTTTCTACCGGTAGTTTTAAATATTACGTCATTTGTGATATTTGCTCCACTATTTACTGGAGGCAAAGAGGTCGTGGCTGCTGATTTTAAACAGGCAAACAATCTACTTGGATTAACTGTTTTATGTATTGAAATTATAGCTTTTCTTTTGATTTTGATAGCTCTAAAGAAAGAAAATACTTCAATAAGAAAACTCATAAGTTTTGATAAACTTAAAGTTAAATTATATATCAAATATTTCTTATTGGCTCTTTTGCCTACTTTGCTTGCAGGTTGGTTATATTGCAAGGCACAGGTTGGAATGGGTATTGAAACTGACATTTCAAAATATACCGGTAATGAGTTATTTATATGGTTAATTCTTACCCCAATCCTGGTTCCTTTCTTAGAAGAATCTATCTGGCGGGGTTACTGTTTGCCGAGATTTTCCAGACCAGTTAGGGGTATTATATTGGCCAGTGTATCTTTTGCGTTTTTTCATGGCATTTTTAGTCCTTTAATTTTACTTGCCACATTCCTTCAGGGAGTTATTTGGGGATTTTTATACTTAAAGACGAAAAGCATTATTCCGGGGTTTTTATTGCATTTTATAAGCAGATATCTTCTTTTCATTCCTGGATTTGTTTTTTTGATTAAATAAAAGGAGATCATTTATATGATAGGAAAAATTATTTTATATTTAGGGATTGGACTAATATTGGCGGTAGTTATTAAAGTAGTTATAGTTTCATTAATAGATTTATTAAGATTTCAGTCTACTGATTTCTGGTCGATACTTCTTGTTGTTGGTTGTATACTTACAAGTATAGGTTTGGGTCTGACAAAATCGAAAGTATATCATAACAGTTTTAAATCTTGAAAGTTTAAAAGTTTAGGATTTTATTCTGATAAAATGTGTATATAAATATTTATGCATATGGAGGGTAGGATGAATTCGAATTATATAGGAATGATTTTGGGCGGTATAATTCCCGCTATCATATTCGGACTTGGAGGTATTTTTGTGAAGGCAAGTAATCAGCAGGGTATAAGTTTTAATTATTTCACTCTGCTTTCCGGGATTGGTGTAATCGTTATTAGTGTATTGTCGTTTATAGTATTTGAGGAGAAATTGATAAACGTCAAGTCTGGTTTAAATGCATTTCTTGTTGGTTCAACATGGGCATGTGGAGTGCTTTTAGTTGCAATGGCTTTAGCTAAATATGATACTCCAATGTCAATAATTTCCCCACTTAATTGTACCGCGTGTCTTTTTACAGTATTACTTGCTCTATTTATATTCTCAGAATGGAAGGAAATTAACGCCATACGTCTTTTTATTGGTACTGTTTTGATAATAGCTGGAGCAATGTTGGTGTCAACATCTTCTAAAGGAAGTAAAATACAAAATCCGAATTTACCTGATGACGGGTTGCGTAGTGAATGTTCCATTGATTGCAAATGATTGAAAAATAACAGAGTTGGACCATAAAATAGTAAATTAATTGATTTGTGAATTAGTAAAAATTAAAACTCAACTCACAACTCCTCAAATAATCTTACACGGAGGCACGGAGAACGCAGAGCCCAATACCACCACACGTTATTTTTTTGTTTTAACGATCCAACGAACCTACGACCTAACTAACCAACTGAAAACCTATTTGACCATTTAACCTAGATTCGAAGAATATACGAGGTGAATATTTATTCATTTTTTTTAATAAGCCCTTGACAGCATAAATAAAATTCATATATTCGAGACGGGTAATTTAGTGATAGAAAAGAAAATATCAAAAATATACAAAAGAAATTTTGCAATGCCTGGTTCCAGGCATATTTTTTGGAATCTTACTGGAGTGTTTTTTCTTAAAAAAGTCAATTTAGGGGAGAGGTTAATATATGCCAAATAGCAGAAAGTTAGCAAAACTCATTTTGGAAGACGGCTCTGTTTTTAAAGGTTTTTCTTTCGGTTCGGAAAAAGCTGTAAATGGTGAGGTTGTTTTTAACACCGGTATGGTTGGTTACCCGGAGACTTTGACCGATCCTTCGTATAAAGGACAAATACTTGTTTTTACTTATCCTTTGATTGGAAATTATGGTATTGCTGGGGATGAGAGAGAAAATAAATTGTTAAAGAATTTTGAGTCAGACGAAATTCAGGTTCAGGGTCTTATTATAGCTGATCTTTCATCCGATTATTCTCACTGGAGTGCCAAAAAATCTTTAGCGCAGTGGCTTAAGGAAAATGATATCCCTGCCATATATGATATAGATACGAGAATGTTGACAAAGAAGCTGAGAGAGAAAGGTACCCAACTCGGAAAAATAATTTTTAATAATGAAAAGATCAAATTCGAAGATCCAAACAAGAGAAATTTGGTTGCTGAAGTTAGCGTGAATGAAGTTGTAGAGTATAAGAAGAGTAAGAAAAAAGTGGCTGTGGTCGATTGCGGTGTTAAGAATAATGTAATAAGAGCTTTTTTAAATAGAGATATATCTGTAATAAGATATCCCTGGGATTATGATTTTACAAAAGATAAAATTAATGGCGTTTTAATCTCGAATGGACCCGGGGATCCGAAGAAATGCGAAGCTACAATAGAAAATGTCAGGAAAACTATTTCGATGAATATACCGATTCTTGGGATTTGTTTAGGGTCTCAGATTCTTGGGCTTGCAGCGGGAGCGGATACCTATAAGTTAAAATATGGTCATAGGGGTCAGAATCAACCGTGTGTAGAAGTCGGGACGAAGAGGTGTTATATTACTTCTCAGAATCATGGATATGCAGTTGATTCTGCTACTTTAAAGGAGGACTGGAGGGAATGGTTTTTCAACAATAACGATGAAACAAATGAGGGAATAGTTCACATTTCTAAACCTTTCTTTGGTTCTCAGTTTCATCCGGAGGCTTCTCCCGGCCCTGACGATACTGAATTTATTTTTGATATGTTTGTGAGGACAATATGATAAAAAAGAAAATAAAAAAGGCATTAATTTTAGGTTCAGGCGCAATACGTATAGGGCAGGCAGGGGAATTTGATTATTCCGGAAGTCAGGCGATTAAAGCTTTAAAAGAAGAAGGTATTGAAACGGTTTTGATTAATCCTAATATAGCAACGATTCAAACTTCATCCTATCTTACTGATAAAATTTATCTTTTGCCATTGGATGCATATTTCGTTGAAAAGGTAATAGAAAAAGAAAAGCCTGACGGTATATTACTTGCCTTTGGTGGTCAAACAGGTTTGAATGTTGGAGCGGAATTGGCGGAGAAAGGTATACTTGATAAACATGGTGTTCAGGTACTTGGAACTCCCGTTGAAGTTATTTTAGATACTGAGGATAGAGACCGATTTATAAAAAAGATTTCAGAAATAAATCTAAAAGTTCCTAAGAGTAAAGCTGTTGATAATGTTGAAGAAGCGATAAAGATCGGCAATAAAATAGGATACCCTGTTATAGTAAGAATAGCGTACGCTTTGGGAGGTTTGGGTTCAGGTGTTGCTTATAACGACAAAGAGTTAAGAGATATTGCGAAAAAAGCTTTTTCCTTCACTAAACAAATACTGGTCGAAGAATATCTTGGTGGTTGGAAAGAGATAGAATATGAGGTGGTTAGGGACTGTTACAACAACTGTATAGTGGTTTGTTCTATGGAAAATCTTGATCCGATGGGTATTCACACCGGTGAAAGTATTGTTGCTGCTCCTGTTCAGACTCTTACAGCTTCTGAAAATTTCAGATTGAGAGCATTTACTATAAAAGTGATAAGACATCTTGGTATTGTGGGAGAATGTAATATTCAGTATGCTCTTGATCCTAAATCCGGAGATTACAGAATAATTGAGGTCAATGCAAGATTAAGTAGAAGTTCCGCGCTTGCTTCTAAAGCTACAGGTTATCCTCTTGCTTTTATTGCGGCTAAACTTGCTTTAGGATATGGATTGACCGAGTTGAGGAACGCTATAACAAAGGAAACTTCTGCGTGTTTTGAACCGGCTATCGATTATGTTGTTCTTAAATATCCGAGATGGGATCTGCAAAAGTTTAGAAAAGTAAGCCTTAATATAGGTTCAGAAATGAAATCTGTGGGTGAAGTTATGGCGATTGCCAGGAGTTTCGAAGAGGTTTTGCAGAAGGCTATTCGTATGTTAGAAGTCGGTATGAATGGTGTTGTATGTAATGATATAAAATTTGTTGATTTAGATCAGGAACTTGCAAAGCCTACCGACAAGAGAATTTTTGCTATTGCTGAAGCAATAAAAAAAGGATATTCTGTCGACAAAATATATAAAATATCCAATGTTGACCCCTGGTTCATTTATAAGATAAAAAATATAATTAAGATAGAAAAACAGTTAAAAGGAAAGAAAATAGACAAGATTTCAAAAGAATTATTAAAAGAAGCCAAGCAGAAAGGATTTTCGGATAAGCAGATTGCTATTTT
>CAZRYJ010000075.1:0-9668 GCA_964604245.1 uncultured bacterium
ACGGATCGATAATAAGACCGTCATAATCCGGTCTTATTCCAAGTATATATTGAGTAATCGCAACATAATTCCAGGCTGCCGTTCCGGTAAGCCAGGAATTTTTAGCTTCGCCGGATTTATAGGCGTCTTTACCCGACACCATCTGCGAATATACATAGGGCTCGGTTTTATGAATCTCACTTATTTCTTCTAAGTATGCCGGAGCTATTCTCTTGTAATAATCAAAAGCATTGTCTCCTCTACCTATAAAAGTCTCGGCAATCATAATCCAGGGATTATTATGGCAAAAAACACCCGCATTCTCTTTATATCCCGGAGGATAACTGGAAATTTCTCCTAAATTAAGATAATACTTTGAATAAGCGGGATTCTGAAGAACAATACCGTATTTGGACGATAATCTTTCTTTAACCGAATCAAGGGTTTGTTTTGCCCTTCCGTCACGGAGTCCAATACCAGCCATAATACAGAACCCCTGTGACTCTATAAATATCTGACCTTCTTCATTTTCAATGCTCCCAACCTTATCTCCGTTATCATCATAAGCTCTCAGGAACCACTGTCCATCCCACCCATGCTTATTTATAATATTGATCATATTGTTTATATGTTTATATGCTTCTCTTGCCTCTTCCTCTTTTCCGGTTTTTTTGCATATTTCCTCAAATTCCCTTCCGTAACAAACGAACATACCCGCAATCAAAACGGACTCGGCGACTTTCCCTTCTTTGTTTTCCGTAGTCTGAAAAGAATCATCGGGATCTTCGGAGAAACAGTTGAGATTAAGACAATCATTCCAGTCCGCCCTACCTATTAAAGGCAAATTATGAGGTCCAAGATTATTAACAACATGATAAAAAGAACGCTTTAAATGCTCAAACAGGCTTTTTGCTTTACTTTCATCATTATCGAAGGGAACCGATTCATCTAGTATTGAATAATCGCCTGTCTCTTTTATATACGCCGCGACCGAAGCTATTAACCATAGAGGGTCATCATTAAAATTTCCCCCCACCTCATCATTTCCTCTCTTAGTAAGAGGCTGGTACTGATGATACGCGCTTCCGTCTTCCATCTGCGTAGCGGCGATATCGAGAATTCTCTGCTTTGATTTTTCGGGTATCTGGTGTATACATCCCAGCAGATCCTGATTCGAATCCCTGAAACCAAATCCTCTGCCAATACCGGATTCGAAATATGAAGCGCTTCTCGACATATTATAAGTGGTAATACACTGATAAGGATTCCATATATTTACCATTCTCGATAACTTATCATCAGAATGCTTTATTCCATAAATAGAAAGAAGTCCGTCCCAGTAATCACTAATAGCGGCCAACTCTCTATCTACATCTTCCGAGGATTTTATTTTGGATATCATCTCCTGTGCTTTAGTTTTATTTATGATTCCGGGACTTTCCCATTTATCATTTTTATCATTCTCGGCATAACCGAGAATAAATATATAATCTTTTACTTCTCCGGCTCCCAGTTCGACTTCTATACAATGTGAACCTATGGGCTGCCATCCATGCGCTTCAGAATTCCGGGGTTTGCCTTCGGTCACCGCGAGAGGTGAAGAAAAACCATTGTAAAGTCCCAAGAAATCTTCCATCTGCGTATCATACCCTTTAATATCGGAATTTACCGAATAAAAAGAGAAATGATTTCTTCTTTCTCTGTATTCGGTTTTATGATATATAACGGAGCCCTTGACTTCTACCTCACCGGTAGAAAAATTCCTCTGGAAATTCGTCATGTCATCAAAGGCATTCCAGAGACAGAATTCAACTAATGAAAAAAGCTTGAAATTTTTTGTAGAATTTGATTTATTTGTTAAACGCACCCTCTGGACTTCACCATTGAAATCCAGAGGAACGAAATAAAGAACCTCTGCTTCAAGATTGTTTTTTGCTCCGGTAATTTTTGTGTAACCTAATCCATGGCGACATTCGTATTTGTCCAGTTCTGCTTTTACGGGCTTCCATCCCGGCGACCACACATCACCATCATCATTTATATAAAAATACTTCCCGCCATCATCAACAGGAATATTGTTATAGCGATATCGAGTGATCCGCCTCAGTCTCGCATCTTTATAAAAACTATAACCGCCGGCAGTATTGGAAACCAGAGAAAAGAAACCGTCGTAACCAAGATAATTTATCCATGGATATGGAACCCTGGGAGAAGTGATCACGTACTCTCTTTGTTTATCCTCGAAATATCCGAACTTAATAAATCCCCCCCTCTGTAATATTTGCGCAATATCTAAAAAACATTAAATACTACCACTAAGGTACCAATCGGATGATTTAAGCAGTCAATAATAATAAGCTTTGCCAAATTGTCAAGAGTTGCAAAACAATGCAATCCCATAACTTTTCGGTAACAAATATTCTACAAAACCTGAGATTGGGGTAAAGAAAAAGGAAATAAGGTTCAGGTACTTAGTCCCTGAACCTTGAGTCACGAGTCGCGTGTCATGAGTCTTGAGTCAAAACAAAAAACTAAAACGAAAAAAATCTGTGTATATCCGCCTGCCCTGTGGAATAGGAGCTCATCAGGTAGTTTCTTCTATTCCATTGGGCCTGCCCCGCTTACCCCGTAAGGAAGAATGACTGTACCAGGGTAGGGAGGTTTACCCTGTGAAATGCGAAGCGATATTTAACAAGGAACGACCGTACCAGGGTGTTAATCAGTGGCTAATTATTTTGGAGTTGTGGGTTGGATTTTAGTTAAACAACATATAAAACCTTTGTTTTTTCTCTCTGTGTTCTCTGTGCTCTCTGTGGTTAAATTGTTTTCTGTTCGGTTGACTTTTTTTAAAATTTCGATAAATTAATCTTTAAGTTTAACCCTAAGGAGACAAAAAGGAGGCAATAATGGAATTAAACTTATGTAAGAAACTAATACCGTTTACGTCACTCATCTTTTGTTTAAGCTGCGCGGAAGGGACATCTTCTTCAACAATCCAAAAAGAAGAATTCGGAAAAACAGCTGATGGAGAAACAGTCAATTTGTTCACGATTAAAAACTCCAATGGAATAGAGTTGAAAGTTACTGAATTTGGAGCTGTTCTGGTTTCTCTTAAAGTCCCGGACAAAGCCGGAAACTTCGAAGATATTATTTTAGGATATGATAACCTCGAGGGATACATCAACGATGCTGCATATTTGGGAGTAACACCGGGAAGATACGCGAACCGTATTGCAAAAGGCAAATTTACCCTGGAAGGAAAGGAATATACTCTGGCAACAAATGATGGAGAGAATCATCTCCACGGAGGCGTTAAGGGATTCGGCAAAAAAGTATGGAAAGGGGAAGAACTAAAAACAGATAAGGGAACGGGCGTAAAATTTACATACCTCAGCAAAGACGGAGAAGAAGGATATCCCGGAAATCTCGAAAGCACCGTCGAATATATTCTTAATGATAACAATGAATTAAAAATAGTTTTAAAATCCAAAACCGACAAAGCAACACCCGTCAATCTCACAAATCATGCGTACTTCAACCTGAAAGGAGAAGGCAAAGGCACCATACTGGAACACAAGTTACAATTAAACGCGAAGGAATATACTCCTGTAGATAACGGCTTGATTCCAACAGGAGAAATCAAAAGTGTCGAGGGAACTCCTTTAGATTTTACAGAACCTCAGACGATCGGATCACGTATTGCTAAAGTTGACAAAAAATTCAGCGGCGGCTACGACCATAATTTTGTAATAATAAAGTCAGACGACCCACTTTCCATGGTATGTAAAGTTGTCGAACCACAGAGCGGCAGAGTTATGGAAATATATGCCACCATGCCCGGAACTCAATTTTACTCAGGCAACTTCCTTGATGGTTTTAAGGGTAAAGGCGAAAAACCATATAATCAGCATTACGCATTCTGTATCGAACCTCAGTACTATCCTGATTCACCGAACAAGCCCAATTTTCCGTCTTGTATCCTAAACGCAGGTGAAGAAAGAAAGGAAATCATCCTTTATAAATTCTCTGTCGAAGAATAAGTAATAGTTGTTCTGATTTAAAATAAAAAAGGGAGATTCCTCTCCCTTTTTTATTTTGTTAAATGATCAAATAGTAATTTTTGGATTTAGGGATTGGGATTTAGTAAAAACTAAAAAAACTACAGTATCTACATGTTCTACATGTAAAAAATGGAGAGGTGAAGATGAGTTTTAAACAACATTATATTTTTTTCTCTGTGGTCTCCGTGTCTCCGTGTGAGAGTAATTTGGGGTTGTGGTGGGGGAATCTTGTGTTAATCTTGTGTAATCGCGTGGTTCCTTTATCAAAAATCCACGCTTGACAACAGCAGCACTTCTTATTAGTATAGGTTGGATTTTCGCATGAAAATCTTTTAAATCGAATGGGAATAAAATTCAGCTTTGGCAAAGAGTGGCGGATAAGAGGAAATGTAACAATTAAAAAGGTTTACAGCAAAGGATTCTTTTACCGGGGTCAGTTTATTTATTTACACTATTTGCCGGAAAAAGAAAAAAAATTTTCTATTCGTATGGAAAGAGGAATAAAGGGAGGTTTAAAACGCAACCGGCTAAGGCGTCGTTTGAGGGAAATTGTAAGAAATGCCAATCCTTCCTTAAAGAATGGCTTATATATTATTACGGGGAGAAAAACGAGTTTAATGGAAGATTACGATAAAATAAAGAATGATTTCGATAGAATTTGTTCAAAGGAAGATTTATGGCTAAAGTGATAATATCATTATTGAAATTCTATTCGAAAAACATATCCGTTTTCTTTCCAAGACGATGTAAATATTACCCCACATGTTCCTCTTACGCAATTCAGGCTTTAAAAAAAGAAGGGTTCTTTAAAGGTTTACTTCTTAGCGTATGGAGATTGTTACGTTGTAACCCTTTTAGCAGAGGCGGATACGATCCCGTTGGAGGTGAATAATGGATGATTCCAGAAAAATGATATTGGGTTTTGCTCTTATATTTCTTTTTATGCTGCTATTTCAATTCTATTCAACCTCTAACAAAAAAAATATCGAGCCCGAAGAAGTAAGCGAAAAAGTCGAAAAAATCGAAGAAGAAAAACCCATTACGTCCGAAGAAGAAAAATTGCCTGAATTACTGGCAGAAAAAGATAGAATCCAAGAAGAGGATAGCTCAGAAATCATCAAGATAAGCACAAAACTAATGGAAGTGTATCTATCTTCTAAAGGCGGAGTCATTGACTCTATTTATCTGAAAGATTACAAAGTAATGTTTTTCTCACTCAACAGAAGCCAACCATTACTCTCGACTTCAATTATTACGTCAAGAAAAACCGTATCCACACAACCAATACCTTTTAATGTAAAAATAGAAGACAAAGATTCAGAAAAGAAAGTTGTTTTTTCTTACATGCTGGATTCTATTTCATTAAGTAAAACCTATACACTCACAGATTCTTCTTACCTTATTTACATTAAATGTTCTCCTGAAGCGGAATATTTATACGAAATAAGCTCCTTCGATACGGGAGAGGAATTTTCCCGTGAATCCTATTATAGCGGTGCCGTATACTACGCGGGAAACAAGCCATATACTATAAAAAAGGGAGATTTATTCAAAGGTTCGGACGAGGATGTCTCCGGCGCAATAGAATGGGTCGGTTATAAAACTAAATACTTCTTTAGCGGAGTAATTCCGGAAAACTATCTGGAAGAATTCACTCTTAAGAAATCACCTGATGCCCCCGTTATTTCTATTCAAGATAATTATAATACCATATTGTACTTTGGTCCTCTTAAGTTTTCCGTTCTGGCTTCAATCAAAGAAGGCTTCGAAAATGCGATTTACTTTGGCTGGCCCCTTATAAGACCGGTAGCAAAATTCATCTATCACTTTATGCAATTCATTCATAGGTACGTAAACAATTATGGTATGGTAATAATTTTATTTGTGATATGTTTGGTTCTTATCCTTTCTCCTTTGACTATGCACCAGACCAAATCAATGGGCAAGATGAAAGAACTGCAGCCAAGAATGCAGGAGATAAGAAAAAAATACAAAGACGATCCCCAGCGTATCAACCAGGAAACAATGAAGATGTACAGGGAAACAGGCTTTAACCCATTTTCAAGTTGTCTGCCGATGTTTCTTCAAATGCCTATTTTCTTTTCTTTATTTCAGGTCTTGAATGGCTCAATCGAACTCAAAGGCGCCCCATTTATTTTCTGGCTAAAGGATCTGTCTGTAAAAGACCCTTATTACATACTTCCAATACTCACCGGAATATCTATGTTCTTTCAACAGCGCATCATGAGTCCGGCAAAACAGGACGACCAACAAAAGATGATGTCCTATATGATGCCCTTTTTTATCACTTTTATTTTTCTAACCCTTCCTTCCGGGTTAACTTTATATTTCTTTACTTACAATATTTTAATGTTAGTTGTCCAAACATTTATCCAGAAAAGGACCAAGGAGGTTTAATTATGGTTAACCAGGAAATAGAAATCGAAGCTGAAAATCTTGAAGAAGCAATAAAAAAAGGTCTGGAAAAACTTTCCCTTACGAAGAAAGGACAAATGGACTGGGAGGTTCTCTCAGAAGAAGAAGGAGGTGTAGTAAGGTTAAAAGTAAAGAAAAAAGAGGAAACTCCGAAAAAAGAAGAAGCCCCAAAGAATTCACCCAAGGAAGAATTAGTCAGGGAAGAAATAAATAGAATGCTGGAAAAACTCGGAACTACAGGAAAAGTTAGAATCGAAAAAGAAGACGACAAATTATACGTCGATATAAGAACTAAAGATATGGACGGAATGTTAATTGGTAAATCCGGTAAGACTTTAGAATCGTTTCAACATCTCCTCTCAAGAATTATTCACTCAAAGGATAATTCGATTGAGCTTGTTATTGACATTGCAGGTTACAGAAGAAAAAAAGAAAGAACCCTCACTACCAGAGCAAAAGCTTACGCTCAGGAAGTCAAAAGATCCAAAAGAGAGTACATTTTTCAACCGTTACCTCCATCCTTGCGGAGATCTATTCATCTCGCCGTCTCAAATATACAAGGGGTAAGAACTTACACAATAGGAGAGACGGAACTAAAAAAAGTGGTTATAGCTCCTTCAAGGGACTAGACAGCAAAAAGGTGTAAGTAAGATAAGTCCCTGTACTTATTTTCAAACTGTCCAACATAAATAAATGAGTGATTTCTCTGAAACTATTTGCGGTATAAGTACTCCAATCGGTAGGGGTGCTATTTCCATTATCCGAGTCAGCGGTAAAGACGCAATCAAAATAGTCGAAAAAATTTTCACCCCCCGAGAAAAGCTAAAAAAAGCAAAAAGAGACTCAATAGTTCACGGATGGCTCCGAACTCCAAAACTTAAAAAGAATTTAGACGAAGTACTTCTTTTTATATTCAAAAAACCTTCATCCTACACAGGAGAAAATATGGTAGAGATTTCGACCCACGGAGGGTCGATCATTCCTAAAAAAGTCATTGAACTGTTGGTGGATAGTGGGGCAAGAATGGCTGAGCGAGGTGAGTTCACAAGAAGAAGATTCCTGAACGGTAAAATGAGCCTTCTGGAAGCAGAGGCACTATTAGATGTAATCCAGGCTAAAACAGAAAAGGGACTCTTAATTGCCGAAGAAAATTTAAACGGTAAACTACACAGAGAAGTCGAAAACGTAAAAAAGTATTTTCTCGAAATAAAAACACTTATTGAAGCTGATTTAGATTTCGGAGAAAGTGATATTCTATCCTTCGATACCCGGGAATTGGCAAAAAAAATTAAAATCCTCCAGAGAAAATTAATAGATATGGTAGATTCTTACAAACGAGGAAAGATTTTACTTGACGGATTTAAATTGGCAATAGTAGGCAAGCCAAATGTAGGAAAGTCGAGTTTATTCAATACAATACTTCAGGAAGACAAAGCAATTGTCACTGAAATACCCGGGACGACGAGAGATCTTTTGGAAGGAATGATCGATATAGAAGGTTATCCTGTTATTCTTCACGATATGGCTGGAATTAGATCCTCAGATTCTAAAGTAGAAAAAATCGGTGTTGATAGAGCTTTGGAAATGGTCATGCGTTCTGATGGGATTTTGTTTATTATGGACGGATCCGGGGCAATCGACAAAGAGGATAAAAAAATATTTAAAATAATAACTAAAAAACCATTTATCCCTGTAGTAAATAAATCAGACCTTAAAAAGAAAATAAAAAAGATACCTTCCCCCGGCGAAACCATCTGGGTTTCGGCAAAAAAACATTCCGGAATTGATAAGCTAAACAAAGCCATTGTGAAACTAATTGAAAAAATAATTCCGCTCGCATCAGAAGAGGGAATCACCTGTACAACCGAGAGACAGAAAGACAAAATCACACAGGCAATTAATTCTCTTGGAAATGGACTTAAGATAATAGAAGATGGTAAAGATTTAGAACTTCTGGCTTTTGACATAGATGAAGCAATCAACTCTTTAAAGGAACTCACAGGAGAAATCACTCGCGAGGATGTTCTGGATAATATATTCTCTAATTTCTGCATTGGAAAATGAAAAAATCGGATTTTTTGTTCGACCTTCCGCGGGAGCTTATAGCTCAGTACCCAAGAAAAAAGGGAGAATCCAGGCTTATGGTACTGCACAGAGATTCAGGCAAAATTGAGCATAAGAGCTTTTCCGATATTGTCGATTATTTAAAAGTTAAAGATTGTCTCGCGTTAAACAATTCCAGAGTTATTCCCGCAAGACTTAACGGTTTCAAAGTTTCTACCGGAGGAAAAGTCGAAATATTACTCGTCGAAAAGAAATCCGATAATTTATGGAAAGCAATGGTTTTTCCCGGAAAAAGGACCAAAGTCTCTGACGTGATTGCCATAAACGATAAGGTTAAATGCACGGTTAAAAGTCTCGATAAGAGCACAGGAGAAAGAATTTTAAAATTTGAAGGAATAAACGGAAATCTTCTAAATTATGGAACAACACCTCTTCCCCCTTACATAACCCGTCCCCCGGAAGAAATTGATATAAAAGGATACCAAACAATTTACGCGGAAAAAGACGGTTCCGTAGCCGCACCTACAGCCGGACTTCATTTTAATAAAAATATTCTGGATAAATTAAGAAATAAGTGCGAAACAATCACTGAAGTTACCCTTCATGTTGGTCCGGGGACATTTCGCCCGGTTCGTGCGGAAAATATCGAGGAACACAAAATGGAAAGTGAATCCTACACAATAACTAAAGAAACAGCTTCTATTATAAACAAAACCAAAAAAAACGGCGGAAATATTTTTGCCGTAGGAACGACAACTGTGAGAGTTCTCGAAACAGCAGCAACAGGAAAAGATAAAATAAGGGAGAAAGAAGGAAGAACCGACATTTTCATATATCCGCCATACGAATTTAAAATTGTTGATCACTTACTGACCAATTTTCATATACCAGGTTCAACCCTTATTATGCTAGTTTCGGCTTTCGCGTCACGTGAAATGATTTTGAAAAGCTATGCGGAAGCAATCAAAGAAAAATATACGTTCTATTCCTACGGCGACGCAATGCTGATCCTGTAAGAATTTCCAAATCACAAGACACACAAAAGACAGAAAAAAAACATTTACCACAGAGTACACAGAGAAAAAAATATAGTGTTGTTTAAAACCCATCTCACAACGCCAAATTAAT
>CAZRYJ010000076.1:0-9527 GCA_964604245.1 uncultured bacterium
ATTCTCTGGGATAAAGAAAAAAACAAAGAAAATCAAATTATCGATAACAGAATTTTTAAACCCTCGATAGAGATCCTAGAAAAAAATGATATTAAAAAGAGTGAAAAAGTCCTGAAAAAACTGACAAGTTTGGAGTACTCTCCAACAAAGATAGACACTTACATAAAATGTCCCTTACAGTTTTATTACAGGTACGTCCTTGAGCTCGAAGAATACATGGATATCGAAGAAGAAATCGAGAGAAGCACGATAGGAAAATTCATTCACGACTTCTTAAAAGATTATTATAATCAATTTACCGGTAAAAAAATTCAAATCGATATATCCGATTTTTCACTAAAATTAAAAGAAAAACTCGAAAGGGAATTTAGTGAAGGAGGCGGGCAGATTCTCCTGAGAGAAATTATAGGAAGAACCTTAATGCGTTTCATAGAATATGAAAACATGCGCTCACTCGATACGGATATCTTTATAAGAAACCTCGAAGAACCGGTTTCCGGGGTCTTCGGAGCAGCGGAACCAGAAAAAGGCATGGATAAAAAATTTAAAGTAAAAGGAAGGATAGACAGGGTAGAAGAAACAGGCGGCATTCTGCATGTAATCGATTACAAAACCGGAACCATAACGATGCCTGCGAAAAGACTCAACGCCGATATCGAACTCAGCAGGGATATTATCAAGAGAAAGGTCAAGACCTTACAATTACCGATGTATATATATCTTTATTCGAAAACTAACGAAATACCGCTCGATAAAGTTCAGGCGGAAATTTTCAACATAAGAAGACCGAGGGAAGAAAATTTCCTTCAAGTCGAAAACATCGATTTCTTCCTTGAATCACTGGGGTTTATATTAAATGAGATTGTAAACCCGGAAATTTCTTTTGCACCCGATGCCGGTGATTACTGCAAATTCTGCCCGTACCGTTTGATGTGTAGTGAGGGATAAACCCCACCCCCCTAAAACAGGAACCACAAGATTACACAGATTATCACAAGATTTTAGTTTTTACTTTTTGACACAAGACTCACGACGCACGACTCAAGACTCAATTACTCACAGAGAACACAGAGGAAAAATACTCTTGTTGCTTTAACTCCCTAACTTCCCAACCTCCTAACGTCCTAACCAAAAAATAGAAACAGAGATCACAGAGTTTCTATTTTTTTACTTTCACCATTGACAAAGTTCAAACAAATCAGTATAATAATATTTATAGTATACAAACGAGTTCAAGGAGGGTATATGGGAAATTTGTTGAAGGGTGTTGTAGTTTTTGTTTTATTTCTTTTTGTTACACTTTGCCTGTCAGCTCAAAGGATAGATACCGCATGGACGAAAACATTTGGGGGAAATGGTGGCGAGCAGGGCAACTCAGTTAAACAGACCTCTGATGGCGGGTACATTATTGCGGGTGTAACTGATTCCTATGGTGCAGGTTATGGTGATATATATTTGATAAAAACGAATTATCTAGGGGATTCCATCTGGACTAAAACTTACGGGACGGCTACTCGTTGGGAGTGCGGCTGGTCCGTCCAGCAAACCATTGATGGAGGATATATTATTGTTGGTTATAGGCAATTTTTTTCCGTCCCATATAAGAATGACGTATATCTCATAAAGACGAATTCCTTAGGAAATAGAGTTTGGGAGAAAATATTCGGGGGAAGTAGTGGTAGTGATGTGGGCAGCTCAGTGCAACAGACCTCTGATAGTGGGTACATTATTGCAGGTGCAACCGAATCTTACGGTGCAGGTGGGTATGATGTATATCTGATAAAGACGAACTCCCTGGGAGATACGCTCTGGACGAGAACATTCGGAGGAAGTAATGACGATCGCGGCTACTCCGTCCAGCAGACTACTGATGGAGGGTATATTGTGGCTGGCTACACAGCATCTTACGGTGCAGGTGAGAATGATGTATATCTAATAAAGACGAACTCTCTGGGCGATACGCTCTGGACAAAAAAATTTGGGGGGAGTGATCGCGATCATGGTTATTCGGTTCAGCAGACTGACGATGGAGGGTATATTGTAGCTGGCGAGACCCGGACTTCTAGTGCAGTAAGTTATAATGTATATCTGATAAAAACAGACTCGCTGGGAGATTCACTCTGGACAAAAATATTTGAGGGAGGTCATGATGGCCGTTCAGTTCAGCAAACTGACGATGGAGGGTATATTGTAGCTGGTTCCGGTAGTGGGGATGTATATCTAATAAAGACGGACTCCCATGGTGATACGCTCTGGACAAAAAAATTTGGGGGAGATCTTGGTCAGGAGAGCTATTCAGTTCAGCAGACCACTGATGGAGGGTATATTGTAACCGGTTACACCCATTCCGGTGCAGGAATTGCGGATTTATATCTGCTAAAAATTGAGCTTTTCCCAGGTATCACAATAACTTCTCCCAATGGCGGTGAAGAATGGGAGGCGGATAGTACTTACAATATTACCTGGACATCTTACGAAACAAGCGGAGGAGTTAAAATAGAATACTCATTAAATAACGGTCTGGACTGGACGGAAATCATTGCAAGCATACCAGATACGGGTTTTTATCCCTGGACTATTCCGGATACAATGTCGTATAATTGTTTGGTCAGAATTTCAGATACTAACGGAAGTCTATCGGATATAAGTAATTCCGTTTTTACTATTTATTCCGAACCTTTTATTACAGTAATTTCTCCAAATGGAGGAGAAATCTGGCGGGTGGATAGTACCTATAATATCACCTGGGCATCTGCCGGTATAGGTATTAATGTTAAAATAGAATATTCTATAAATAACGGTTCCGATTGGATGTCTATTGCGGATACTACACCCGATACAGAAACTTACCCCTGGATTATTCCATTTGCACCATCAGACAGTTGTCTTGTAAGAATTGCCTCTTTGGATGGTAGTATATCTGATACAAGTGATTCTGTATTCACTATCTTTTCTCCTCCTTTTATAACAGTAACTTTTCCAAATGGCGGAGAAGAATGGCAGTCGGATAGTATTCACGATATTATTTGGTCATCTTACGGAACAAGTGGAGGGGTCAAAATCGAATATTCACTAAATAATGGCGGGGAGTGGACGGAAATTATTGCAAGTATGCCAGATACTGGTGTTTATCCCTGGACTATTCCGGATACCACATCAGATAACTGCGTGGTGAGAGTTGCCGATACAAATGAAAGCATAGCAGATACAAGTGACGCAGTATTTACGATTTTTATTCCTTTTATCACAGTAATTTCTCCCAATGGCGGAGAGGAATGGTATGAGGAAGACAATCATAATATCACCTGGGCATCTTATGGTACAAGCGGAGGAGTAAAAATCGAATATTCATTAAATAATGGCATTGATTGGACGGAAATTATTGCAAGTACACCTGATAGTGGTAGTTATCTATGGAATCCTCCGGATACGATATCGGATAGCTGTTTGGTTAGTATTTCGGATACGAATGGAAGTATATCGGACACGAGTGATTCGGTATTTTCAATTATACCAGGTTCGGGTGTAACTGTTGATGGTTTACCTGATATTTATTCTCTTGATGTTAAAGGAATAGCTACAAGTAGTCAATTGACATTCAACTATGCTTTACCTGAAAAAACCGATAATATCAAGTTCATGCTTTATAACATAGCAGGTTCAAAGATAAAAGAAGAAATTTTAAGAGAAAGTCCCGCCGGTTATTATTCGGGAAAAATAAATATGAGCGGTGTATCGAAAGGTATATATTTCATTAAAATGGAAGTAAACGGAGGCAAATTTACCCAAACGAAGAAATTTTTGTTGATGTAGTTTTTGACCCGTTGGTCAGTTGCCCCCACTACCCAAGAATTTTTAACATGTAGAACATGTAGATAATGTAGTCTATTTTTTGCTAAATCCCAAACCCTAAATCCAAAATCCTAAAAAACAACTGGAGACTGGCGACCAGAGACTGTTGACTCGGTTATTTAAGATTGCCTAGTGTTGAGATTGAGACGTTGATTTTATTTAAAAATTAAGTAACATTTAACGAAATTAAAGTTTAAAAGTTCGTTGAAAAGGGAGATGTTAGATGATTGAAAAATTAAAGTATTATATTTTTTTGTTTTTCTTGAGCTTTATTAATCCATTAAATGCTCAAGTAGAAAAATTGGAAACAGGATTCCTGCAACCGGAGGGTCCTGTTTGGCAAGATGGAGTTGGCGTTTTATTTAGCGATATCAGAGCAAATAAGATATATTGCTGGTCGCCGTTTGATAGTTCACTTACTGAGTTTATGTATCCATCAGACAGTTCAAACGGCTTGACATTCGATTTAGACAGCAATCTTATTTTGACTCAAATGGCAAAAAGACGCGTTTCACGCAGAGAATCAGATGGCTCAATAACTCCGCTTGCTGAAACTTACAGCGGGAAAAGATTCAATAGCCCAAATGATTTAGTTGTTAAATCCGATAGCTCTATTTTTTTTACCGATCCGGATTTTAACCTCCCAATGGGGCAACCAAAAGAATTGGATTTTCAAGGTGTTTTCAGAATAGGCAAATATGGCAATATTCAAGTATTGGACAGTACGACATTCGACAAACCAAACGGTATTTGTTTTTCACCCGATGAATCAAAGTTATATGTAAATGAATCACCCCTACGGATAATCTATGTCTGGGATGTTGTCGATGATTCAACAATCACAAATAGAAGCGTCTTCTTCACGATACCAGGTAGAAATTATATAGACTATGCTGATGGAATGAAAGTGGACGTGGAAGGAAATCTTTATTGTACCGGACCTACGGGCGTATGGGTTATATCGCCGGATGGTACTTGTATCGATACGATTCTTGTTCCGGAAAATCCGTCAAATTGTAATTGGGGGGATGAGGATAGAAAGACATTATACATAACCGCGGGCTCGAGCTTATATCGAATTCGTTTGTCATCTGGTATAGAAGAGCGGAATTACATTCCTGCCAAATCATTTGAATTAAATCAGAATTATCCTAATCCGTTCAATCCATCTACAAAAATTACATATACGGTTCCGTCTATAGAGACAGGTATCGGCGTGTCCATACGAGTTTATGATTCACTCGGGCGTGAAGTTATAAAATTAATAGATGGAATACAGACGGCAGGTGAACATTCGGTAGAATGGAACGGCACAAACTCAGCCGGAGAAAAGGTGGGAAGCGGTGTGTATCTTTATCAACTGAAGAGTAATAATGGCTCTGTTAATACAAGGAAGATGACTATATTGAGATGATGAGATTAACCGTTTGATGTGCAGTGAGGGATAAACCCCACCCCCCTAAAACAGGAACCACAAGATTACACAGATTATCACAAGATTTTAGTTTTTACTTTTTGACACAAGACTCACGACGCACGACTCCTGACACAATTAGAACACATTGACAAAGAAAAAAAATTTCCTTATATTTAAATAATGATTAATTATTTAATTTTCATTCTACTTTCATATCCGGAAATAAAAACCGAGGGATTGGAACTTCATTATTCCTTATGGGAACAAAAAACAGAATATGTTACGTATGAACCAATCTTTGTGCGTATAAGTGTTGTAAACACCTGCCCCGAAAAAATTTACGTCTTACCAATAGATATTCTGCTCCATACAAAGATATTTCTCACTCATGATGACTACGATGATCTGCCATCAAGTATGGGAATTGATATAAATTGGGACTTCCCTATTACTTCTGATGAGAAAGAATGGGAAGGTAGTTTTTGCCCTCTAAATAAAAATGATTCTGTCTATAAATATATATATTTAAATGAATACTGGTACTACGAGAAACTTCCAAAAACACCCCATCAGTATTATTTAGAAATAATCAGGCATGGTATAGGTATTGGGCGTTTGTCTTTTGAGAAATGTCCATTTTCGCCAGTGGCGGGTAGAATTGAACAAAAACCACACAGCAAGTTCTTCAGCGTAAGCCCTCCCCAGGAGGCAGAAGAATATAAATTGATTACAACAATTGTAGATCCGTTTCCTTTCCCTCCCAGGAAATTATCGACCAAAAAAACATGGGAGGAGAAAACGGAAGCGTATAATAAATTATTAAAAAAATATCCTAATAGTTCATATATACCTTTTGCGATGAGTATTATGGGAAAGAGAAAATTCTTAGAAGCTTATCCCAACAACCCTCTTGTTTATGATATAGTAAGTGAAGTTGCCAGGATCAGTGTCCAAGGATTTAAAATTCCCGGCTGGATTAAAAATAAGGCTGAGTATAAGAGAGATTACAGGGAAAGCTTCGGAGATTTCGACAGGGTTAAATACCTTAAATATTTCAACTCTATTCTCAAAAACGAAAAATATAAAGGAACCTTACTTGAAGATGCGATTCTTCTCTGGATTGATGATGTTGAAAAGGGTGAGGTGAATGTAGGGAGATCACCATCTTCAACTTATAGAAAGAAACTGAAATGAGTTCAAATTCGCCTTTAACTTTTTGTTATAAAACCTAATTCTTACACGGAGACACTAAATCGTTAGGACGTTAGGTGGTTTAATTCAACAAACCCAAAGAACTCAAAAAACCCAATAAACCAAATCACACACAAAGACCACAAAGTTTTTTGTTTTTCCAATTCAACCACTCAACGATTCAACCACTTAACTGATTCGAAGAATCTATGAAATGAACGCAGATTTACAGGATTCTTTTTTCTTAAATTCTTATAAAGTTTATATAATATTTCCCTAAGTTTACACTTTTGTCCGGGACAAAAGTGTAAACTTAACGGTTGAGGTAGTTCTTTTAATACAAACACTTGTAAAATTCACAAATACTTGTAAGATTTATTTATGGAAAACGAAAAACTTGAATTAAAAATTCTAAAAAACAGTGAAGAATATATTGCTGAGGTGCAGAGAATACTGGAGGAAGCTCCCACATATTGCATCAATGTTTCTGGAAAACCTGCCTCTCCTGAGGATGCAAAAGAAATCTTTTCCTCAATCGCGCCCGGAAAAGAATATGATGATAAGTTTGTTTTTGGAATATACCTTAACAATCATTTAATAGGATGTATCGATTTATGTCGCGGATATCCGGATGAAGCAACAGTTATAATCGGACTCCTTTTATTATCGGAAAAATATCAGAGAAAAGGATTTGGAACACAGGCTCACAAAAAACTTGAAGAGATTATAAAAGGCTGGAAAAACTTCGAAAAAATAAGAATCGGTGTACTTATCCCGAATCAAGAAGTCCTACCCTTCTGGAAGAAAATAGGATATAAGGAGAAAGCTATAAGTCCTTATAAACACGGGAATATCGAAACAGAAGTAATCACACTTGATAAAATGATTAATTGAAAAGATTTTTGTTTTTTTACTAAATCCTATATCCTAAATCCCAAATCCTAAAAAACCACTCAACGATTCAACCACTAAACTGATTCGAAGAATCTAAAATTGTCCACTGATTTACTGATTCTAAAAAATCCCAAAAACCCCTTGACATACGTTCAGAAAAACTTATCATATATGATAAGAAAAATGGAACGTATTTTAGCGGAAAATTTATCAAAAGATTTATCGATAGATATAACTCAGGTAGTAAGGGAGTATTATGAAATTCTGGTTTTGCGTGGTATCTCAAAATTTCCCGAATCTAAATTTCTGGCATTCAAAGGCGGTACCGCTCTGAGGTTGGTTTACGGATCTCCCCGATTCTCGGAAGACCTGGATTTTTCTTTAACCCGGGACATTTTGGTAAAAAATTTCAAAGAAATAACAAAAAAGATAATCTCTCCTTTCCCGGAAATGGATATTTCCGATTTAGCCGAAAAAAGATACACTTATTTAGCTGAAATTAAAATAAGCAAAGATTATCTTCCTTTTCCCTTCAGGATAAAAATAGAGATTTCCAAAAGAATAGAGAGAACCTACAACTTCGAATTAAAAATAGTAAAATCAACATGTTCAATCTATTCCGTTCTGCTACAAGTAGCAACACCTGTACAGCTTTATAAAGATAAAAAATTATGCGTCAAAAACAGAAAGGATCCTAAAGATTCTTTTGATTTGTGGTATTTATCCGAGTTATTAGGTAAAAAATACGAACCGGCATCCAACATAGACAGGAAAATATTAAGAAGAGATTTAAGGAAATTCTTGCCTTCAGAATTTCACAAGATTATCGGGGTTTTATGAAAAGTTTTGATTTGTTAAAAGAAATAAAAAAAATCGACCGTGATTTTTTCACCACAGCGGACCTCGAAAAAATTACGGGCTTTAAAAGGAACTATTTATACCTTCAATTGAGCAGGTGGGTTAAGTCGGGAGTGCTGGAAAGAATTTCCGGAGGGGTTTATATCGTTTCCGGCACGAACATAGAAATAGAAAAAGTCGCTTCTTTTCTTTACCCTCCCAACTATTTATCTTTCGAATCCGCGTTAGCTTCTTACGGAATACTCAATTTAGTCCCATATACTCTTACTTTTGCGACTACAAGAAGGACAAAAACCTATAAAATAGAAGTAAGAGAGGTGCTTTTCAGACAGATAAAAGAAAGGTTGTTCTTTGGGTATGAGGAAAAAAGCGGTATCTATATTGCTACTCCGGAAAAGGCTTTTCTCGACCAGCTCTACATGGAAAAAAAAGGACTCGCGACAATACCGATGAAGGAAATCGATTTAAAAAAACTTTCAAAAAACAAGATAAAAAAATTACTCCCCTTATTCCCGGATAATATTCGGGATTTCGCTGAAAACCGTGGGATTATTTAACCACAAGTTTACCTCAAGATAAAAAAAATTCTCACACAAAGCCCACAAAGAACACAAAGATTTTCTTTTGTTTTTTAGCTAACAGCTAAAAGCGAAGAGCTAAGAGCTTAGTTCAACAACAAATCACACAAAGAGCACGAATAAAATTTTTGTTTTAACTAAGACCTAAAACCAAAGACCTAAGACCCATTTCTCACACAGAGAACACATTGACAAAGAAAAAAAATTTCCTTATATTTAAATAATGATTAATTATTTAATTTTCATTCTACTTTCATATCCGGAAATAAAAACCGAGGGATTGGAACTTCATTATTCCTTATGGGAACAAAAAACAGAATATGTTACGTATGAACCAATCTTTGTGCGTATAAGTGTTGTAAACACCTGCCCCGAAAAAATTTACGTCTTACCAATAGATATTCTGCTCCATACAAAGATATTTCTCACTCATGATGACTACGATGATCTGCCATCAAGTATGGGAATTGATATAAATTGGGACTTCCCTATTACTTCTGATGAGAAAGAATGGGAAGGTAGTTTTTGCCCTCTAAATAAAAATGATTCTGTCTATAAATATATATATTTAAATGAATACTGGTACTACGAGAAACTTCCAAAAACACCCCATCAGTATTATTTAGAAATAATCAGGCATGGTATAGGTATTGGGCGTTTGTCTTTTGAGAAATGTCCATTTTCGCCAGTGGCGGGGAAAATCGAAAAAAATCCACACAGCAAATCCTTCAGTATAA
>CAZRYJ010000077.1:0-3269 GCA_964604245.1 uncultured bacterium
CCCTTCCCACCGGTTCTTTTTTGTTTTTTAAACAATTTAATAAATCCTGTAAATCAGCGTTCATCTGCGTCCCATATTTTCTTTTTTAAAACAACAAAACATTTTTCTAATCCGTGTAAATCCGCGGCTACTTCTTCACAATTTCCCACACCCTCGAGGTTTTGTTTCCCTGTCTATCACTTAGCGAAAGTTTTAATTTGTGTTTGCCTTTTGAGATTTCTTCCGGATGTTCAAAAATCAATCTTTTTTTCTGAGGGTCGTATCTGAAAACAGTTTGTTTGCCATCAACAAGAGTTTGAATAGATGAAAAATCGACTCCCGAGAGAGAATCCCAGACATTAATACGCAAAGGAGTTCTGGAGGAAAAATATTTTCTACTTAAAGAAACGACGGGCGGAATTGTATCTTCTAATACTCCGAAAGCCCCCAGATGATCTATAAAACCTGTCAAATATTTCCCTTCTCTATTCGAAGAACAAAAACTCCAAGCCGAACCATTCTTTTCGTAGATAGAAAAGAACTTATCCTTTTTTGGAACTTTTGTTCTAATTTTAACTTTTTTCTTAAGAGGTATAGGTGGCTCCCAGTTCCAGGTAACCGTCTCACCCGAGTTTACTCTAACTGCTATGAGCTTTGTATTGATTTTATCTCCCTGATTTAAAATCATCTGACATTTACCGTCCGGAGACTGCAATTTTTTAAATTTTTTCTTAGTAAAATTCCAGATTGAAATCGAATCGCCGGATTTTTCAAATTCCTTAGTTTTTCTCAAATCATACCATTTTTCAAACACCTGGAAACCATTCGTTCCGAAAACTATTTTATTACTATCCAAATCCCTTGATTCAATCTTTTTCTCCCCTAATGACTTAATCAATTCAACAACTAAATTACTCATATTCCCCGAACCATCATAAACCTCAATCAAATAATTTCCCGTGTCATCTCCGGTTATTATCCCATCCAACCCTTTATAAAAGGGGAAACCATTGCCCGAAACGGTAAATAACCTTCTGAATTTTCTGCCTGTTTTCATCCTATATTCGAAATCAAAAAGAAATCTGGAATCCTTGTAATTCGAATAAGAAAATCTATCTACAAATTCTCTTCTTATAAGTAACCCATTTTTATATAATTTTATTTCTTTAGGGCCAAGTCGACCGGAACGAGTATTAACCATATCGACGGTTTCTATTTCTAAACCAACCCTTCCTTCAACAAAAACCGAGATCGTATCTGAGGCAACTTTAAAAACTTTTCCAATATGAGAGCCAAAAACTTTAGAAGACTCATCCAGAGGAATAAACCGGACTGCTTTAATAACAGGAGGAAGGGTATCCCCAACAGTAAAACCCCGACTAAAAGGATCAATCGGATTATTATTCTTGTCCCTTAATTCAAAATGGAGGTGCGGGGACACACACCCGGAACGTCCCGTATATGCAATTACTTCTCCCTTCTTAATAGAAATTTCTCCTTCTTTAAACCAAATTTCCACTGCGTAAGAATTCTTACGCAATTGTTTGTTTCTTACTATCTTTTTTAAATCCTTGGAAAAAGAGGAAAGATGAGCATAAACATAAGTTTCTCCTGTCCAACTTTTTATATATACAACTTTTCCATAGCCCCACGGAGAAGTCTTTACCCTGATCACCCAGCCGTCACTGGACGAATAAACCTCTTCACCTATTCTTGCCGTAGGAAGATCTATACCGGCATGAAGATGCCCATCCCTCCATTCTCCAAAAGACGAAAGAAGACCCTTTCTCTCAGCAAGAGGCCATACAACATCACTGCTCAAAGAAAAAAGAACTATCGAATACAGATAACCTAAGAAAATCATAATACTCAATTTAACAAAAAATTATAGCAATGCAACAAAGAAATTTATTATGAAAACCTGGCTTAACATATAATCCACTACTAAAATCATAAAAAGTATACCACAAATATATAAAATAGCCCGAGAATTAAAAAATAACTATAAAATATGCGTAAAAAATAATATACTAACGTCATCTTAGATTTACGTAAATTTAGAATGTTTAATGGTTATGGGATTGAAATGCAAACCCTTAGTTTTGGAACAATTTTTGCAATATATAATATGTTATGAAAGAAGTATTGATTGTTGACGATTTCGCGCCGACCTTAGAAGCGATCAAAGCATACTTGTCTAGCGAATATTCAGGTAAGATCATAATCCACATCGCGGAAAACGGAAAAGAGGCAATAGAAGTCCTTAACTCAAACGAAATAGATTTAGTCGTAACCGATATAGGTATGCCCATAATGGACGGGCTTGACTTACTCGCTTATATGAGTAAAAAATATCCCGATATCCCAGTAATTATTATGACCTCTTTTGGTACTCCTCAAATTGAGAAGCGCCTTAAAAAATTCAACGCTTTTCTTTACCTTGAAAAGCCTTTTGATATCAAAAAGCTCGAAGGAAAAATTTTAGAAGGACTTAAAGCCGAGACAGAAGGACATATCCAAGGATTTTCTCTGCCTTCCTTTTTGCAGCTTATCCAATTGGAAGCCAAAACATGTACTTTAAAAGTTCAATACGATGGAAATAAAGCAGTTTTATATTTCAAAAACGGAGCTTTAATCGGAGCAAAAGCCCCAAATAAGGTTGGTACAGAAGCAGCGTTGGAGATTTTATCTCTTGAAAAGGCCGAAATAGACATTGACGGCAAATGCAGAAAAACAGAACCTACGATAGACACCCCCTTGCACTATTTACTCTTAGAAAGCGCTCGCATCCTGGACGAAAAAAATAAGGAGAGAGCAGAAATCAATATCATGCAGGATGAAATAGAAAAGGAAATCGAAAAAGAAATATTTCCCTTACTAAATTCCAACAACCCGGACACAGATGAAATTTTAAGCGAAGGACAAAGTCTTCAGTAATATCATCCTGTTTCTACCCCAGATATTAAATTTTATTTAGTTTGTGTTTACTATTTTAATTCATTTGTATAATTCGTTGTTTTTTTTTGTTGGTTCGTTAGGTCGTTAGATGGGCAAAAAAAATCCTGTTAATCCTTTTAAAATCTGCGTCCTAATCTTAGAATTTGGGATTTAGGGGTTGGGATTTATTTAAAACAACAAATTTTGTTTTTTTCTCTGTGTTCTCAGTGTGTTTTGTTTTTGCTCTGTGTCCTCTGTGGTTAAAGTGTTTTTTTGTTCTTTGTGTCTTAGTGTCTTCGTGGCTGATCCACACTATTGACAAAAATACTCTTAGAATATACTCTAAATTAATT
>CAZRYJ010000077.1:3369-9490 GCA_964604245.1 uncultured bacterium
GTGGCTGATCCACACTATTGACAAAAATACTCTTAGAATATACTCTAAATTAATTAAAATCCCTTAAAAATTTCCTTAAGTGGGAGGGTATTATGATAAAATGCGGAGTAATTGGTGTAGGTCATATGGGGAAACATCACACTCGCATATTAGCAACAATGAAAAAAGCAAAACTGGTGGGTGTTTCCGATATTGACCAGGTAACAGGAAAAAAAATAGCAAAAACATATAATTGTAAATTTTTTCCAAATTACAATGATCTTCTGAAAGAGACAAATTGCACTGTGATTGCGACTCCAACCAATACACATCGAGATATTTCAATTAAAGCGCTTAATTCGGGAAACCACGTCTTTATAGAAAAACCGATTTCTCTGGACCTGAAGGAAGCCGATGAAATAATTAAAACGGCAAAAAATTCAAATTTTATCTTACAGGTTGGACATATCGAACGTTTTAACCCGGCTATCCTTGCCGCAAAAAAAATTATTAATAATCCTCTCTTCATTGAAGCACACCGTTTTTCTCCTTTCTACGGCAGAGGCATTGATGTTTCTGTTGTTCTGGATCTTATGGTACACGATCTGGATATAATACTTACCTCGGTCGAATCTCCTTTGAAAACCGTATCCGCTGGTGGAGTCCCTGTCCTTACAGACAACGTAGATATTGCAAACGCAAGACTGGAATTTGAAAACGGAGCTATAGCAAATATAACCTCTTCTCGAATTTCTATCATGAAAGTTCGAAAAATCCGCTTCTGGCAAAAATATTCATATGTTTCTGTTGATTGCTTAAACAAAAAAGTAAATGTTTTTCACAGAGAGGTTAAAAACGATGAACCTGAGATAAAAGAAGAAGAAATTCATGTGTCAACGAAAGAACCATTATTTCTTCAATGTAAGGCTTTCATCGACGCCTGCTTAGGTGAAAAGCCCTCCCGGATTACGCCTGAAGAGGCAAGAAATGCTTTAGCTCTTGCCCATAAAATCTTGGATAAAATAAAAGAGAGAGCCCAAAAAGTCAATATAAACTTATCGGTAGAATCAAATTCATAATGAAAGTTTTGTTTATAACGGGAGAGGCATCCGGAGATTTGCATGCTTCTAATCTGATTATCTCTTTAAAAAAAATCAAACCTGATATTAAGTTTTTTGGGATTGGTGGGGAAAAGATGAATGAAGTCGGAGCTAAAATAATCTACCCTTCAAACAGAATTAGTGTTGTCGGATTTAGTGAAGTTTTCTCAAAACTATCAAATTTAAAAGAAGCAAGAAGGCAAATTGTAAAATGTATAAGACAAAATAAATTTGACTTTGCCATTACGGTTGATTCCCCGGGGTTCAATATTTTCATGGCGAAATTTCTAAAAAATATGGGCATACCTGTCTTCTATTTTATCGCACCACAGATATGGGCATGGGGCAGATGGAGAAGTAAAAGTTTATCTAAATATTTTAGAGGGTTATTCGTAATCTATCCTTTCGAAAAATCCTTCTTCGATAAAGAAAAAACAATTTCGCACTTTCTCGGCAATCCTTTAGTAGATATTGTTAAACCGGAGGGAGAATTAAAAAAGAAAAACCTACCTGCCGGCAATCCTTTAATTGCAATTCTTCCCGGCTCGAGGGAATCGGAAATAAAAAGGCTGCTTGTACCTCTATTAAAAGCCTTTGAAATCTTCCGTAAAAAATATTCAAAAAGTCAAGCGGTGATTGCTCTTCATGATAAGGAAGATATTTCTCTTACAAAAAAAATCACAAGAGATTGCTCGAATGATATTAAAATATTTTACGGAAAAACATACGACATCCTCAAATGGGCTGATCTGGCAATCGTAAGTTCCGGAACGGCAACAATCGAAGCCGGGATATTACAAACCCCTATGGTCATAGTATACAAATTATCATATTCTTCCTGGATTATTTCGAAAATTTTAGCTAGAGTTAAATACTTCAGCCTTGTAAATATCCTTTTTTCCGAAGAAATCGTACCAGAATTAATCCAAAAAGAAGTCACTCCCAGAAGAATTTCAAAAGAACTGGAAAAAGTATACCAAAACAGCAAAGAAATCAAAAAACAGTTTAAAAAAATACCTTCAATGTTAGGTAACAGGGGAGTTTATGATAGGGTCGCTAATAAAATCCTTTCTATGGTTTAGCGAACCATTTCTGGCTGCGCTTTTAATATATATACTGGGACTTACCTGGAGAATAAAATTCCGGGGGGTTTCGCTGGTAAAACAACATACGGCGCAAGTTCTATACGTTTTCTGGCATGAGAATATGCTCCCTCCGCTATTTACGCATCGAGGGAGAAAAGTAGGAGTTATTGTGAGTCCCTCTCGTGATGGAGAACTTATGAGTAGGGTATTAAAACTTTTAGGATTCAAGGTCTTCCGGGGAGATACGAAAGAAAAAGGAAGTAAAGCTTTAATTGAATTGATTAAATACGGCAAAAAAGGCTTTGAAATAGCCATAACCCCTGATGGGCCAAAAGGACCGAGGAGAAAAGCGAAAAGAGGGGCTCTTCTTATAGCAAAAAAAACAAATCTTCCTCTTTTAGCCGTAAGAATAACTTCCGGGAAATGTTTTCGTTTTTCTTCCTGGGACAAATTCATGCTTCCGTATCCTTTTTCAAGAATAGAAATAGAATTGATTAAAGTAGAGAAAAATCCTGACAAACAAATCCTGGAGAAACTATTATCTTAAAATGAAAACTCTTCTTATCGACCCCAGGAATACAACAAAACCTTATAATTTCTGTTTGCTTTCAACTTTAAAAAACAAAAACTACCCTTTCAGGTTTTTCGGATATATCCCGGGGGACTGGAGAGAGAAATCCCCTGTAAAAGAAAACAATCTGTTTCTTCCGCTTAGCAGAGGTATATTCGAAAATAAAAAAACACAGCGATTTATTGCTAACTTTACCCAAACCATGGAGATATTATTCGGGCATGTTCGTTTAAGGAGAAAATTAGACAGCAATACCATTCTTCATTTCCTATGGTTTACAGCACCGAGCATTGAACAGCATATAATTCCGTATCTTTCAAAGGCAAGAATATTACATACAGCCCACAATCTTCTCCCGCATAGAGATTATCCCGGTGACTTTGAAATTTTTAAAAAAATATATTCTTATATGGAAAAAATATTTGTTCACGATAACGAGACAAAAAACAAATTAGAAAAAACGTTCGATATATCCACTCCAATAATTACAATACCTCATGGTAATGTCGAAATATTTTATAGGATTTTTGACACTACGACCGACTCAGAGTCAAAGAGTTTTTATTCTCAAATGTTTCCCCACCTCAAAAGACCTATTTTTCTTTTCATGGGACCTATAAAAAAATATAAGGGATTCGAAACGCTACTTTCGGCAATTAACGTTTTAAATAAAAAAAATCTTAAATACAGTGTAATCATAAAAGATAAAACCAGAAAAAGAATAAAGAACCTTTACTGCTTAAACTCTTCTCCTTCATACTCAAACCTCGGGCTTATTTACAGAAATGTTGATGCGGTAATTCTACCTCACAGGAAAGTTTCTCAGAGTATAACATTATTTGAAGCCGGCTATTTTAAAAAAGCCGTTATTGTATCCGCCGTCGGAGGTTTCCCCGAAACCGTCCGAGATAAGAAAGATGGGTTTATTTTTAAAAAAGGGGATTCTGAAGCTCTGGCTAAAAGAATGGAGAATTTGATCGATGCGGATCCAAAACAAATAGTAACAATGGGCGAAAATTTCAAAGATCATCTTATAAAAAAATTTTCCTGGGATGATATAGCCGAAACATTAATTAAGATTTATCAGAGTTACGCGAATTTCTAAACTGAAGATCATAGAGTTTCTTATACAAGCCATTTTTGCTTAATAACATCTCATGCGTTCCTTCCTCTAAAATTTTACCCTGACTCAGCACAATAATTCTATCGGCATTTATCACGGTCGAAAACCTGTGGGCTATTACTACAGCCGTTCTGCCATAAAGCAATTCCGCCATAGCATCCTGGAGCAGTTTTTCGGATTGGGCGTCGAGAGAAGAAGTTGCTTCATCCAAAATCAAAATAGGAGAATCCTTAAGCAGAGCCCTCGCAATAGCAATTCTCTGTTTTTCTCCTCCGGAAATCCGTCCGCCTTTTTCTCCGATAAGGGTATTCAAACCTTCGGGCAGACTTTTTACAAAATGTTCCAAGTGGCTTTTCACAAGAACCTCCTGTATTTCCTCATCGGTTGCATCAATCTTGCCATATTTAATGTTATTCTTAACGGAATCATTAAACAATATTGTATCCTGAGTTACCATTCCGATTTTGCTACGAAGACTATAAAGAGTATATTCTCTTATATCTTTCCCGTCTATTTCTATTTTTCCTTCCGAGCAATCAAAAAACCTTGGAATCAGTTGAACCAGAGTGGTCTTACCCGAACCCGAAGGACCTACAATAGCTACCGTTTCTCCTTTTCTTATCTCAAGATTTACATTATGAAGAGCATTCATTTCTTCTTCATAACAAAAAGAAACGTTCAAGAAATTAACCGAGGATTTAAAAGAATCAAAAATAAGTTTTCCCGAATCTCCTACTTTTTCGGTTGCTTCTATAATTTCCAGTGCGCTTTCCATCGAAGCCAACCCATGCTGAAGATCTCCATACGCTAAATTTATCTGCCGGGCCGGCTGCTGAAGAACTACGGCACAACCAAGAAAAATAAGAAATTTATCAGGAGTTATAAAACCCTTGAATATTAAAACTCCCCCAAAAATCAGGATAGTTCCCGCAAGAAATGCTCCTAAAAACTCCGCAGATACGGGTAGTAAGCCTTTAATCAAAGTACTCTTCACATAAATCCTGCGGTATTCATCCGTCTCAGCCTTGAATCTCCCTATCTCGTATTTTTCCATACTAAACAATTTTATAATTCTTATTCCATAAAGCATCTCGGAAGCCAACGTGTTTAAAAAAGCCCTCTGCTTTCTGAGATGGGTAAATCGCCTACGAACCCTTTTCCCTACCAGCTGAACAACTAAAAGAATAAAAGGTATAAGGACAAGAGATATCAAAAACAATCTCCAGGAAGCCCATAAAGCCAATCCCATATATACAAGGAGAAGACAGAAATTGCGTCCCAGATCTATAATTCCTCTCTTCAGGGCAAATTGAATTTTTTCCGTATCATTTGTAATTTTTGAAAGCAGCTTTCCCGATTCTGTCTTTGAGTGAAATCTCACGGAGAGTTCTGTTAATTTTGAAAACATATCAACTCTTATATCAGAAATCGTTTTCTGCTCGAGTGTATCGGAAAGAAAATACAAAAGAAGTGTAAAGGGAGCCTTTATTCCGTAGATAAAAACAAGTACTAAAGCCAGTCTAATTAAGGAACTCATTTTATCTCCGGCTTCAATCCAATCAAAAAGCCAGCTTAAAATACCTGGCCCTGCACTTGTATTTTCTTCACCAAAAATTGCGGAAATGATAGGGGTTATCATTCCCAAAGTAAAACCACTTAAAACCGCAACAATTATCATAATAATGATAAGGACACCAAGCAAAGCTTTATACTTAAAGAGATACCGCCCAAGTTTCTTTAGCATAATTACATTTTACCGGAATAAAAGGAGAAATCAAGAGGAAAACATACTTGGATTCTTCGAGTCCAGGTTGAATGGTCAAATTAAAAAATGGTCAAATAGTAAAAACAACAAAAAATCCAGTAAATCTATGTTAATCCTGTCTAAATATTTAGTAGTGGGGGTTGGGGAAAACGCCCAAAAATCTTGTGATAATCTTGTGTAATCTCGTGATTAAAAAAAGGGGGGGCAGTTGAAACTGCCCCCCTTTTGAAGAAACGGAAAAAGGTCAGGAATTACTCAACCCTGTAAGGGAACAACCAGATGTTAGACTCATACGGAGAATCTTCTTCGTCAATAGTTGCCTTCCTCAGAGCATCGAATGCGATAGCCCTAATCCCGGGAATAAGCGGAGTTATCCAATAACCTTCCCATACTCCAGGCTCTATTTCTTCTGCAAATCTCCATCTTCTCCAGTGTCCCATACTATGGGCATGCAGATAGGAATATATATCATATCCTGAATAAAGGGTGAGAGTGACT
>CAZRYJ010000078.1:0-9384 GCA_964604245.1 uncultured bacterium
TTCGACGTATACATGACCGACCATTTAAAAGGTGGTCGGATTTTTTCTAACGCGGTACAGCCGCTAAAATGTAGAAATTAAATATCGCAGACTTAGCTCTTCGCTTTTGGTTGTTGGCTTTTAGCTTTTTAATAAAATTATATCAAAGCAAAAGGCGAAAAGCCAATAGCGAATAGCGAGAAGCTGGTGTGGGGTTGTGTGTGGGGTTTAATACAAGAAGTTATTTTTTTCCCAGTACTTGACTTATAGCTTCGGATAATTCTTTTTCATCAAATGGTTTAATTACATAACTTTTAAATCCGTGATCTCGATAATTTGAGATAACAGGATCGTTGGGATAACCGCTGGATACTATAGCCTTGACTTCAGGGTCTAACTCCAGTAATTTCTTAATGGTTTCTTTGGCTCCCATACCTCCGGGGATTGTTAAGTCCAGAATAACTGCATAGAAAGAGTTACCTTCGTCCATAGCCTCCTTGTATTTTTCTAAAGCTTCTTCTCCGTTTGTGGCAAGTTTTGTCTGGTAACCTATTTTTTTCAACATTCTTTTTAAAGCTCGTCTGACAATTTTTTCATCATCCATGAGCAATATCTTGCCTTCTACTTTCTTTGGTTGTATTTCTTCTGCTTCTTTTACTTTGGCTCCTGCTTCTGCCGTTGTAGCTGGAAGATAAATATAAAAAGTGGTTCCAGCTCCAAGCTTTGATTCTACTGTGATGTATCCATTGTGTTTCTCGATAATTGAGTAAGTTGTAGCCAGCCCAAGACCGCTGCCCTTCTGTTTGGTGGTAAAATATGGGTCGAAAATTTTTGACAAATGTTTTTTAGCAATGCCTAAGCCTTTGTCCTCTATAGTGAGTTTAATATATTTCCCTTCCTTAAATGGCAATGTTGAATCCTCGGCTATGACTAAATTCTCAAGGCTTATTTTTATTAATCCACCCTCGGGCATTGCCTGATCCGCATTGATAATCAGATTACTTATTACCTGGCTAATCTGGTTTTTGTCGACATGGACTTTCCGAATATCGTCAGGGAAGTTATAAAAGCATTTTACGTTAGAACCCCTCAGGTTAAACTCAGCGGTTTCTTTTATTATATTTGAAATTGAGGTTTCCTCTTTAACAGGAGCACCTCCGGTTGAAAATGTAAGTAATTGTTTGGTTAGATTCTTTGCCATGTCTGTTGCTTCTTTAGCTTCATTCAGGATATTGACCACTTCATCATTGTCTTTTGATTCGAGTATCGCAAGAGAAATATTGCCTATTATTCCGCTCAAGAAGTTGTTGAAGTCATGAGCGATTCCTCCCGCGAGGATACCGATAGATTCAAGTTTTTGGATCTTTTGTCTCTCTTCTTCTATCTTTTTTTGGTCCGTGATATCGTGTGCAAATACGAAGATATATTCCTTTTTGCCGAAAATCTGATAATTGATAAGGATATCTACGGGATAAGTGCTGCCGTCTTTTCTACGATAAGAAGATTCAAATCTGACAGAGCCTTTCTCTTTCAGTTTTTTGACGAGTTCTTTTGTTTTTTTCCCGGATATCTCCGGACAAATTTTACTCCAATTTATAGAGGATAATTCTTCTTTTGGATATTTTAAGCTTTCAAACGTGGCTTGATTTGCAAAGAGAATCTCTCCGGAGGTAGAAAGTAACATAGTGGATTCCGATGCGTTATCAATAGAATATCGGATGAGTTTAAGTTGCTCTTCTGTTTTTTTTCTTTTGATCACATTATCTATCGTTGAAGGTAAAACTTTCAAATAATTGCCTTCGGTATCCTTTATTATGTAATCATAAGCGTTTTTCCTCATCGATTGAACAGCAGTTTCTTCGTTTCCTACACCGGTAATGATAATAACAGGCTCATCCGTGTTAAGCTTCAGAATGTCAAAAGCGTTTCCGTCTTTAAGTCTAAAATCCTGAAGTATTATATCAAAGGAGTTTGAATCTAATATTCTCTTGCATTCGGAGATCGAACTTGCTATCTCAACATCATAAGGGAGTTTGTTTTTGTCGACAAAACGTTCAAATGCTTTCTGATCAAATTTGTTGTCTTCTACTAAAAGAATTCGATATCTTTTTTCTTTCATTATGTTTTTCATTATGGCGACTCCGATAACGTCCAATACATCTTAATCGTTCTAATCACTTCAACAAAATCTTTATAATTAACAGGTTTCATCATATACCCGGAAACACCAAAGTTAAAACTTTCTGTTTTGTCTTCATCCTCCTTTGAGGTTGTTAGTGCTACAACAGGAATAATTTTCAGTTTACCGTCTTTTTTTATAACCTTCAGGAACTCTATACCGTCCATTCTGGGCATCCTCAAGTCTAAAAGAATTAGCCCCGGTAGTCGTTTATTTTTCGTACTTTTTAGATACTTCAGAGCTTCTTCGCCATTGTAGGTGACAACCAACGGATTTGTAACATGAAGGTCTTCAAAAGCTCTTTTTACGCTTCTTATATCGACTTCATCGTCTTCAACCAGTAGAATTATTCGTTTACCATTCATATACATCTCCTTTTTTATTGTTTTGGCAAAGTGAAGTAGAATGTGGTGCCTTTGCCAATTTTGGATTCAAGCCATAGCCTCCCTTTGTATAAGTCTATTATCTTCTTTATTATTGTAAGACCAATACCTGTATTTTCGTCTGTTTTTTTCGATTCCAAAGTCTGGAATATTTTAAATATTTTCTCGAAATGCTTTTTCTCGATACCGGGTCCGTTATCGGTTACACTAAATTCCCATTCGTTTTCTTTTTCTGTGCAGCCTATTTTGATGATGCCTTTGGGCTTATCTATATACTTTATGGCATTACTCAAAAGATTTTCAAAGATCTGGGTTAAGCGGGTCCTATCTGCCGTGTATTCCGGGAGTTTATTTTCTACTGTAATTTTTATATTATCAGGAGGAGCTAACAAATCGATTACTTCTTCTAATAATTCATTTAAATCAACTTCTTCTGCTTCTCCTTCGGTTCTCCCAACTCTTGAGTATTGCAGTATGCCTTGAATCATGTCATTAATCCTTGCGGTTCTTTCTCTAAGCATCTTGAGATTTTCCTTTCCTTCTTTGTCAAGTATGTTTGCGTAATCTTCCGATATCCAATCTGATAATTCATTGATACCTCTAAGAGGCGCTTTTAAATCGTGGGAAATAATATATGCAAAATCTTTCAACTCCTCGTTTGCGTTTTTTAAATCTTCTGTTCTTTTTGCGACTTTAATCTCAAGTTCGCGTCCGTATGCTACGATATTCCTTACTCGAACGAAGTGAATTGAATAAACGGCTAAGATTATCAAAATCATCATAGAAATCCTGAACCATATGGTTTTCCAGAAAGGAGGAGTGATAATGATTTTAAGGGAAGTTCCTTCCTCGTTCCATAAACCATCGTTATTTGAACCTTTTACACGGAATATATATTTTCCCGGATCTAAATTCGTATAAGTTGCCTCTCTTTTATTGCCGACATAGTTCCATTCTTTTTCAAATCCTTCCATTTTATAGGCATATTGATTTTTTTTAGGAATAAGGTAATTTAAAGCGGCGAACTCAAAACTAAAAACTGAATGTTTATAGGATAATGTGATCTCTTCGGTTAAATTAATATGACTTTTTAGAGGTGATTTTTTTTCTCCGATTTTAACAGGTTTATTAAAAATAAGAAAATTTGTTATTACTACAGGAGGTACGTGAGTATTTTTCTTTATACTATCAGGGTGGAAAACATTAAAGCCGTTATTCCCGCCAAAATACATTCTTCCATCTTTAGATTTATAATGACTTTTTTTAATAAATGTATTTCCTTGCAAACCATCTTCTTTAGTATAATTTTTAAAATTCTCTGTTTTGGGATCAAATCTGGATAGTCCGCCATTTGTGCTAATCCACAAGAAACCTTTATCATCTTTTTCAATACCAAAAATTAAATCGTTCGGCAAACCATTTGATGTTAAATATTTGGTAATTGATGTTGTATTTTTGTTCAACTTATTAAGCCCATTCGTTGTACCAATCCAAATAGTAGTATCATTTTCTTCTAAAATAGATGTTATAAAATGGTTTCTTAAATTTTCCTGATTAGATGTTAAATTAATTATCCTTTCTGTTTTTGGATTAAAAATCATAAAACCGATCGATGCGCCTAACAGCAAATTACCTTCATGATCCAGCTTCACAACTTCCAGGAAGTTGTCAATTAACGTACTATTATTTCTATTATAATTAACAAATGACTTTGTTTCTTTGTTAAAGCTATTAAGTCCTCCCTGAGTAGCAAGCCACAAATTACCATTTTCATCTTCTACAATATCAAATACATTATTATTGTATGAATTGATATTGCCATTTAGAAAGGTTACAAATGTTTTTGTTTGTTTATTAAATTTACTAATGCCGCCTGCCCAGGTACCGATCCACACATCGTTCTGAGAATCGATAAAAACAGTCAGGACTGCATCTGAATTAAGATTAGAATTTTTTGAATTATAATGTTCAAAGTTGCCATTTTTAGTATTAAATTTATTCAAACCGCCACCATCAGTTGCGATCCAGATATTTCCCTGATTATCTTCAGAGAATTCCCATACAGAATTATGGCTTAAAGTATTGGATTGGCCTGGTATGTTTTTATAATGAATAAATCTTTGTCCTGTGTAATTGATTAAATTTATACCTCCATCAAAAGTACCGATCCAAATATTTCCAACGTTGTCTTTATAAAGTGAATATATAGAATTACTGTTCAGGCTGTATGGATCATTTTTATTGTTTTTATAATGAGAAAATGTTTTTTTATCTTTGTGTAAATAGTCCAATCCTGAATCTTCATAACCAATCCAGAATCCCCCTTTTTTATCCTCGCATAAAGCAAGTATTCGATTGCTGGATATACTGTTACTATTTTCTGGATTATGTTGAAAATGTTTAAATAATTGTTTATCAATATCATTAACATGAATGTATGATAATCCATTTCCATAACAGCCAAACCAAAGATAGCCTTTCGAATCTTCATAAATGAAATATATTGTATTTCCGATTAAACTATTAGGGTTTTTTTCTTGATTGAAATATCTCGTAAAACTTTGTTTGCTATAGTTATAGAGATTCAACCCATGTTCTGTTGCAACCCATAAATTGCCTTTGCTATCTTCAAACACTTGTCTTGTTCTATTATGGCTAATGCTAGTAGAATCGTTTTCATCATTCTGAAAATGAATAGAATAGTTTTTTACCGGATCAAACAATATCAATCCTTGCCCACGTGTTCCTATCCATACATTCCCCCGGCTATCTCTGAATACATTCCATGAATCATAATTTTCAAGGTTATAACCATTCTCAGTCGTATAATTTATAAAACGATCTTTTTGCTTATCATATTGGGATAAACCTAACATTGTAGCTATCCATATGTTTCCTTCTCGGTCTTCATAAAATGATCGAATAGAATTTGACATAATACTTTTGTTGTCATTATGGGAATGTCGATAAATGATAAAATTATAACCATCGTATTTATTTAATCCATCAAAAGACCCAAACCACATAAAGCCTTGGTGGTCTTGCAAAATGCACATTACATTTGAATGAGAAAGTCCATCGTTTGTCGTAAGATGACAGAATCGAATATTATGACTTTGCGCAAAGTTTAAAAACGGCAAACAGAAAGTAAATATAATAGTAAATACAGTTATATTTTTAATTCTAGCTCCTCTTTGGATATAATTAACCATCTCCTTCCGATTTTTATTCCTAAAAGAATCATTCCAAAATCTAAGTATCTGATTATTAAAATCTTGACTTTTTTAAACAAGCAAATCTGTAAATATAAGTAAAAATTATTTAACAAAATTTGCTTTTTATTGTTTTGGCAGAGTAAAGTAAAATGTAGTGCCTTTGTTAATTTCCGATTCAACCCATATCCTCCCTTTGTATAAATCTATTATCTTCTTTGTTATCGTAAGACCAATTCCTGTGCTTTCGTCTGAAGGGGTAGATCCTAAAGTCTGGAATATTTTAAATATTTTCTCAAAATACTTTTCTTCGATACCGGGTCCGTTGTCGGATACACTGAATTCCCATTCGTTTTTTTCTTCCGCGCAGCCTATCTTGATGATTCCTTTGGGTTTATCTATATATTTTATTGCATTGCTTAACAGATTTTGAAAGAGCTGGGTTAAACGTATTCTATCTGCTTTATATTTTGGTAGTTTATTCTCTACCTTAATTTTTATATTGTCAGGAGGAGCCAACAAATCGATTACTTCTTTTAATAATTTATTTAAATCGATTTTTTCTACTTTTCCTTCGGTTCTTCCCACTCTTGAGTATTCTAATATACCTTGAATCATACCGTTCATCTGCATGCTTCTTTCTATAAGCATCGTGAGATTTTCTTTGCCTTCTTTATCAAGCACGTTAGAGTAATCTTCAAATATCCAATTTGATAATTCATTTATACCTCTAAGAGGTGCTTTTAAATCATGGGATACTATATATGCGAAGTCCTCCAATTCCTTGTTGGATTTATTTAATTCGTTTGCCTTCGCGGCTATTTGCTTATTTGCATTTTCTAAATCTTGTGTTCTCTCTGCAACTTTGATCTCAAGTTCACGTCCGTATGCTATGATATTCTTTACTCGAATGAGGTGAATTGCATAAACGGCTAAGATTATCAAAACTATCATAGAAAACCTGAACCACAGGGTTTGCCAGAAGGGAGGGGTGATAATAATTTTGAGCGAAGCTTCTTCTTCATTCCATACTCCGTCGTTGTTCGAACCTTTTACGCGGAAGGTGTATGTTCTCGGGTCTAAATTTGTATAGGTTGCTTCTCTTTTGTTCCCAATGTAATTCCATCCTTTATCGAATCCTTCTAACATGTAAGCATATTCACATTTTTTAGGTGCAAGATAATTCAATCCTGCATATTTAATGGCAATGACCGATTGTTTATACGATAATACAATCTCTTTTGTTCTGCTTATATGTTTTTTTAGAGGTGACTCCTCTTTGCCGATTTTGACCGGGTTGTTGAAAATAAGCAAATCCGAAAAGACAATTTGCGGTTTATAAGGATTGTTCTTTATGCTGTCGGGATGGAAAACATTAAAGCCATTGTTCCCTCCGAAGTACAATTTACCATCCTTATCTTTGAAACACGAGCGGCTAGTAAATACATTACTCTGAAGGCCTTCATCAGTAGTGTAATTCTTGAACTCTGGTTCTTTTGGGCGGTTTACTGCATTGATAAATTTAGATAGCCCTTTATTGGTGCTTATCCAGAGATTTCCGTGGTCATCTTCACAAATCCCTTTTATAACATTATTTGGTAACCCATTTTTTTCACTGTATAATGAGAAATTACTGCTGTCCCGGTTAAAAAGATTTAGACCGTTTTCGTTGCCAATCCATAAGTTTTTTTTGCTATCTTCAAAAACGGTTAAAGCTTCATTAGAACTTAAACTTTTTGGATCCTCATCCGAATGCGTAAAATGATAAAACACTTCTTTTTCTTTATCAAATCGGTCAAGTCCATCAGCTGTGGCAACCCATATTTCTCCAGAATCACTCTCTAAAATTTCCATCACCCAATTGTTTAAAATGCTCGTACCGTCTTCAGTATCATTTTTATAGGTTTTAAAGGTTTCTGTTTTGTAATTAAATCTGTTAAGACCACCCCCCATAGTGGGAACCCATAATATACCGTCTTTATCTTCCTTAATATCAAAAACATTATTACGGCTAATACTGGAATTGTCATTATCATCATGTAAATAATATTTAAACGTTTTTTCTTTTTCGTTAAAAAGATTTAGCCCCCCTCCCCAAGTTCCTATCCACATGTTCTTATGACTGTCTTTGTATATTTCCCAAACCGCATTGGAACTTATACTTTTATCATGGCTTTTATCATGGGAAAAATGTTGCCATTTGTCTTTTTCCTTGTTATAAAGGTTTAATCCTTTTTCTGTGCCAATCCATAAATATTTACCCTCTCCGTATATCGCATTAACATTATTATCATTCAACCCATTGCGTATACTGGGATTACTTTTAATATGTTCAAATTTATGAAGTACCTTATTGTAATAATTAACTCCACCGTTAAAAGCGCTGACCCACATGGTTCCTTCAAAATCTTTATAAATAGCTGTGATCGAATTACTCGAGAGACTGGAGTTGTCGCCGGGTATACTTCTATAATGATAAAAAATAGGCTCTTTGGCATTTAAACTATCTAAGTTTAAAATATTTATTCCATCATTTCTCGTACCTATCCATAAAAATCCGCTGTTATCTTCCTGTAGTGTTGTGATTTCTCCATAGCTTATACTGTATTTATTGCCCGGATCACTTACGTAGTTTTTGTATACCGGGTTAATTGAATCGTTATTGTAAGTTATATAAAATAATCCGTTTTTTACCGTACCTATCCATATTTTTCCTTTTTTATCTTTATACATCGATGATACATCTATATCTTTTATTACAGGTTTAATATTGTTGTGGATAGCTTCAAACGAAAATAGTCCGTTATCTGTTCCCAAAAGGAATTTATTATTATCATATTCAAGTATTCCTTTTTCTACAAACGTATATTGTGATTCCCCCCCCTCTTTAATTATAAAAGAAAGAGTATCTCTTTTGGTATCCAACAGTATTAGGTCATGTAAAGTTATTACATAAAATTCCCCATCGTTTCCTACGCTAAACCCATTTACAAATCTAGTATGACTTTTATAGAAAGGAAAGTAAACTTCAAATCGGTCGAGGTCACGGTTATATTCGTTGATTCCGTATTCGGTACCGACCCAGAGATTTTGTTTCTTATCTTCCTTTATAACCTGGATTTTATTGTTGCTAAGACTATTTGAATCTTCTGGATTGTTTTTGTATACTGTAAAATTATAACCATCATATTTATTTATGCCATTATCTCCCATACCGAACCACATATAACCACGGCTGTCTCTGTATATACATTTTACCCAGGTATTAGATAGGCCTTCTTTACTGGCAAGATGTTCGAAAGTTAGCTTTGGTTTTTGCGCGTAAGCGTTTTCCCATTCAAAAAAGATAATTATTAATAATAAATTTTTAATTATTTTCGACATTTTTTCACTTTTTTTATACATAAAAAAACCGTTCCAGATACTAAATAATTGGACACCAGGACTTTATATTTTTGGTTTTGGCAGATTTATAAGCATTAGTAAATATTATTTTACAAGGATGTTTTTATTGTTTTAGCAGGGTGAAATTAATTTAGGGTGACCAGTTTGTCAATGGGTGGTTTTCGTATTTGTCTGTTTCATATAACCCTTGCGTTCGCCCCGTGGAATAGAAGAAACTACCTGATGA
>CAZRYJ010000079.1:0-5473 GCA_964604245.1 uncultured bacterium
ATGATAAGGGCACATGCAAATCCCGGTATCAATGAAGCAAATCCAACCACATTTGCTAAATTATGGGAGGTGTTTTCCAGAAAGCAATATGGTGAAATGGATTTATTCCCCAGGCACACTTCGTGGGAAACTAATTTGGGTTTAATACCTGCTTTCTTTGAGCAGCTTAAAGTGTTCTTTAAATATTTTTCATGGCAATTCTTTCCTTATCCTAGAACCAATACCGGTGTTTTGCTTCGTTACATATCGTTATTTGGCACCTATATGTACGTTTTAATTGGTGTCTGTGGGATGTGGATACATTTTAAAAAAGATAAAGAATCTTTTTGGTTATTCTTTATCTTTTATATCCTTTTAAGTTTAGGACTGGTATTTTATCTGAATCATGAATTTTCTCCTTCCGATCCAAATCCGGCCCATCAACCAAGGGAGCCACGGGAAAGGGATTACTTCTGGGGACATTCCTTTTTCCTTTTTATGTTTTATGTTTCAATAGGTCTTTACTGGATATGGGGTTGGATAAAGCAAAAGAGTTCTCGTTATGCATGGAGTGGAATAATACTTTCCGGCGTATTGGGTATTATACCTTTTATTAGTAATATTAATTCTCATGCCAACAGGAGAGGTAATTGGATTGCGCATGATTATACCCATAACATACTGGTTGGTCCTGATGAGTATTCTATCATCTTTACGTACGGTGATAATGACACATTCCCGGTTTGGTTCCTGCAGGAGGTTAAGAATTTTAGAAAGTTTGACCCTGAGAGAAAGAAAGGTGTCAGGTTGGGTAATTTTTCCCTTATGAATACAAATTGGTATGTCAAACAGCTTAAGTGGTCAGGAATACCCATCGATTTTGCTTCACCTTTTAAAGGCACAAGATTTGCTGCCGAATATAACCGTGATAAGAGATCAGGAAGAACACATGAGAGTTTCGAAGAGTGGATAATAGATACTCTGCCTGCAGGAACTAAAACGAGTGATGGAAGAGTAATAGAATTAAAAGATATGGCAGTAAGATCCATAATCCTTTCTGCAATAGGGAGAAAGCCCAGTGTAGAGGATTTATTTATGAAGTTGGATTTATTTGTAGAAAAATACGTAAACAATGAAGATTTTAATCCTTCCATAAATATATATTTCTCTTCACCCACTCCCGCTAAGTATCGTAATGCCTTTGGTGATCATCTATTACAGGAAGGATATTCGTATAAACTTGTAAAGAAAAGAGTTGGATTTAAAAGTAATAGGGAAAAAATGTGGGATATTGTTCAAAACAAGTTTGAGTATAGCTATTATGATAACTTTCGTGTTCGTGTAGAAAGTAGAGCCCAGATTGTTGTCCTGGCAACCCAGGCAGTTACCTTATTGACTTTTGGCAATGAAGTTTTTTCGGATATTTACCCTGATTTATATCATGGCGAAATAACGGAGAATAATCGGGATACAGTGAAAATGTTACAATCACTTTTCAATAAAGCTTATATATATATCGAAGATGAGAATCTTTTCCTTCATACAGCTGTTGATTTGATTGAAGCTCAAAAGCTTATTTGCCAAAAATTAGAAAGTTATGATGAGCAACTTAAACTCGTGAATTCTTTTCTCAGGGTAAAAGATGTTCCCAGGCTTCGTTTGTTGAGGGGGGAATTACTAATAATGAAGGCAAGAAATACCGGGAATTCCGAAGAAGCAAAAAAAATGTTTGCTCTGGCAGAGGATGATTTCAATAAATTGTTTTTATTGAAAGGATGGAAATTATTTGCTTATAAGGGTCTTGTTGAAGTGTATACTTCGTCTGGCGAAGGCGAAAAGTTAGAAAAAATGATTGATGAATTAATACAAGATCAGAAAGTCCTTTCAGACGTTTTTAATCTTTTGAGAAGAGATGATATTGAGAGTGCAATTGAAATAACGGAGAGGTTGCAAAATAGGTTCCCGGGTGATGAAAGTTTGAGAGAAGCTTTGGAAAAGTTAAAAAGCAACAAAAATTAGGATTTAGGGGTTTAGTGTATTTTGTCGTTCGATCGCTATTCTTTATAGTAGTTATTTCCCTGGTGTTTGACAAATGCACTTAGTGGGATATTCTTCTCCCTAAAATAATTTCTAAGTAATTCCACAAACTTTTCCATTTTTTTTCTGTCCCTTAAATACTCGTAACTTTCAGGAAATTTATTTTTCAAAATCTTTTTAAATTTCTCTCCTCCCAAACGGGTATTCAGAACTTCAATTATATAGTAATTTGCGATTCCTTCGGTTTCGTGCAGGACTTCTCTTACTTTTGTAAGCTTTGGAATAACAGGACTGATAAAGCAGAAGGTCTTTATCCCTTCTTTATTTAATTTCTTAAGCGCTTTGATTCTTTTCTCGTTGGATGATGTGTGTGGTTCGAGAATCTTCCTCGCTTTTTCCGGAAAACAGTTTACAGTTAGCCCTACCTTTGCGTTTTTAAATTTTTTGAGTATATCGATATCTCTTAAAACTAAATCGGATTTGGTGAGAATCGAGAGTTTTGTATTTTTGTTCATATTCTCAAGAACTCTTCTGGTAAGGCGAGTTTTCTTTTCGAGGGGTTGATAGGGGTCGGAAACCGAACTCATCGATACTTCACCGTTTACATTCTCTCTCGCGAGCTCAGGTGCGTTTGTTTTTACCTCGATCCACGTTTCCCACTGTCCGTACTCTTTCCACCTGCTCATGTAACGGGCGTAACAGTATGAACATCTGTGTCCACACCCTACGTACTGGTTAATTGTATATTCTGTACCGGGAAGTTTTGTCCTTGTGTATATCGATTTTGCTTCTTTCTCGATAATTCTCATAGTTAAAATATAAAGTTTTTTTTCTTTTGCTCAAGTGGCAACCAGCGGCAAGGCCGCTATTTAATTGCCACAAAGACACTAAGTCGCAAAGCCCCACACCCAGTTTTATTTTATTTAATTAAACCCCAAACCCCAGCACCTTATAATAGCAACAAATAAAACTAATTATACAAATAATTTCTTTTGTTCTTTGTGCCTTGGTGTTCTTCGTGGCTAATTCTTCCTTTTTTCTCGAAAAAAAAAGCTGAATGAAAGTATTGTAACGAGCAGTAACTAACGGTAAAAGGTTTGGAGTCTAGAATAAATGTCCCCTATTTTTTGTTTCTCTTCTGTCTTTTCCGCTTCGGCGGTCTTTCCCTTTTCTGTGTTCAGAACCGGTATAATCTGGGTCCGAATTTTTTCTGCGGTCTTTTCCTGATCTTCTATCTTTACCTCTTCTTCTATCGGATCCCGTATATCCGTGAGAGTAGATCATTTTTTTGTTTTTCCGCGATCCTTTTTTCTCCATATATTCTATTGCCTCCTGTTAAAATTAAGCGGATTAAAGTCTATTTGTTAGAAAATATTAAAAAATATCGAGAAAGTCAACCCCCCCAGTAAAGAATAGATAACCGGATAACAGGTTGACAAACTTTGTCTTTTTTCTACATTATTTAAGTTATGGGGACTTTACTTTGTTTGGTTGGCATTTCAAATCTTGATAAAAAGGTGAATAATGTTTAAGAGTATACGTAATACGGTTATGTTGTTTCTTTTTGCACTCTTATGTATTCAGAGCTGCAAGAATGAAAGAATTAAAGGACCTGCTATACGGTTTGAAAGCGATACTTGTAACTTTGGAGAAATCAAGAAAGGAGAAGTTATATCCCATACGGTTTCGTTCTTTAATCCCGGTTCTGATACTTTGGTGCTTGAAAGTGTTCGTTCTTCCTGCTCATCGTGTACAAAAATTAACGAATACGACGAAAGAGTTGCGCCCGGAGAAAGTGGGAAGATTACTATAACATACAAAGCAGATAACTTTCCGCGACATGTAAGTAATATGGTCTATGTTGAGACGAATATTTCTGATGATCATAAAATTACCCTTATTGTAACGGGGAATGTAGTCGAAACCCCTGCCAGGGTGCAGGTGATTCCCCGGGCGCTAATGTTTAGAGAGATAGATAGGAGTAATACTCTCCTTACCGGTTCCGTTAGGTTAATAAGTTATTTTGACAGGGCGCTTCTTATTACCGATATAATTCCTCCGAATGAGAAGACGAAAATCAATATCAGTGTGGTAGAGGAGGGTAAGGAATACGTAATTAATATTGCGGTTCGTCCTCCCTTTAAAAAAGGTTATCGTGGAGAAGAGGTGACTTTAAAAACTAATCTCAAGGAGAGACCTGTAATTATTATTCCTTATGTTTATTCTTTTAATCCGCCGGGAGGATTTAAACAAATAATAAAGGATAAGTTTTCGAGAATTTTTTTAAGGAGTTCTTTCTTTGGCAGGAAAAACGATGTGGGAAGTCGGCTCCACCAGCTTAAAAGATTGGAAGAAATAGCGACAAAAATACGGGAATCTTTGGGCGGTAAAGAAGGAGCTGAATATGTTGCGATGCGGGACAAATTTTATGGATTGATGCATAAGAGAGCAAACATGGCAATGAAGTTTTTAACAGAATTTTCTCCTGCAGATTTAAGTGAGGATGATTTAATAGGCCTTTTAGAAATCGCGAAAGTTGCGAAAGATGAACAGCAAGTCTTTAATATTTCTAAGATACTTTTTGAGAAATTTCCTGAATCCAGGAGTGATCTAAATTTGATGAAAACCTTTTTTATGAATTCATGTGTGCTCGAGCCCGGGGAGATTGTTAAATATATTAATATCGACATGTTTACACCTACGGACCAATTATGGATGTATTATATGCTTGCTTTAAGTTCCTCCGAGTGGGGAAATACTGAAGAGGCGATGAATTATACGGAAAAAGCGGAAAATCTTTACCGGATAATTATTTCAGATAGGGCAAAAAGGGATTTTATTCCGATACTGGATATTTCTACCGTAAGGGCCTTTATTTTAGAAAAAATTGGAGATAACGAGGGAGCTTATAAAGTTATAAACGATGCCAGAAAAGAACTTTCAGACAGCGATTCGATACAACAGCTTGGGTCTATTGAAAGAAGATTAAATGTTTTAGGTAAAGAAGCCTTGCCTTTGGGAACTCAACATTGGAGTAGTACAGAAAAACCTCTTAAACTTTTAGATTTGAAAGGTAAAGTGGTTCTGATAGAATTTTCTGACTGGGATTGTGAACAGAGCAATATCGATTTACCGTATTTATTCAGATTGCAGGAAGAAGTTAATAACGATGATTTCATTATTATCGGGGCAATTAATTATATCAGTTCTATAAGTGAACTTGGTGGATTAGATATTTCTACTTGGCAGGAGTACGAACAGATGATAGATGATTATCGTAAGGCAAGAAAAATCAATTGGCCGATAAGCATGAGTAAAGTGAGTTTTTATGATTATGGAGTTATAAATACGCCTGACTTTATATTAATTGATAAGAAAGGTATAGTCAGAGACGGGTATTTTATATATAATTATTCTTATCTAAAGAAAAAGATAATCAAATTGTTAGAAGAATCCT